>BTUT01000026.1:0-14858 GCA_045862935.1 Acidimicrobiia bacterium | reverse complement strand
CATGGTGACCGAGCGCATGGGCGGTGCGCGCGTGGAGCTCGACCTCGACGACCTGCGCCGCTCCCCCATCGTCGCCGTCGGCTCGCTCGACGAGATCTGCGAGAAGCTGGTCGAGACCCGGAACCGGTTCGGACTCAGCTACTTCTCCGCCCCGGTCGACGCCAAGCCCGAGATCATGGCACCGGTTGTCAATCGGCTGGCGGGCACCTGATGGACCTCACTGGCCGGTCCGCGATCGTCGTCGGCGTGGCCGGCGGCCTCGGCAGCGCGACGGTGCGCCATCTCGTCGGCCTCGGCGCCAGCGCGGCGTGATCGTGCAGGCCGCGTCCAGCAGCCCTTCGACGGTCAGGTGAACAGAGTGTCGTCGCCCCCGGTGCAGGCGCTCCTCGCCGAGGACACGCTGTTCCCGGAGCGTCTGGGTCGCCCCGAGGAGGACGCGATGCTCGTGGAGGCCGTCGTCCGCAACCCGTACCTCAACGCCGAGGTGATCCGCCTCGGCGCCGGCACCCGCCTCGGCCCCGAGATGGGCGGAAGGTCCACGAGATGAACGATGCACTGACGCCGATGCCGGAGCACCACTTCACCTTCGGGCTGTGGACCGTCGGCAATCCGGGCCGCGATCCGTTCGGGCACGAGGTCCGACCACCGCTCGATCCGGTCGATGCGGTCCACCGACTCGCGGAACTCGGTGCGTACGGCGTCAACTTCCACGACGACGACCTCGTGCCGTACGGCTCCACACCCGCCGAGCGCAGGGCCGTGCTGGAGCGGTTCCGCCGCGCCCTCGACCACACCGGGATGAAGGTCCCGATGGCGACCACCAACCTCTTCTCGCGGCCGATCTTCAAGGAGGGGGCGTTCACCGCCAACGATCCGCAGGTCCGGCGCTTCGCGGTCAAGAAGACGTGCGAGGCCATCGACCTGGGCGCGGAGCTCGGCGCCGAGGTGTACGTGATGTGGGGCGGCCGTGAAGGGGTCGAGGCCGAAGCCGCGAAGGACGTGGAGCGTGCGCTCGACCGCTACAAGGAGGCCGTCGATCTCTGCTGCGAGCACATCCGGGATCGCGGCCTCGACCTGCGAGTGGCGCTCGAGCCGAAGCCCAACGAGCCGCGCGGCGACCTCCTGCTCCCGACCGTCGGGCACGCGCTCGCGTTCATCGATTCGCTGGAGTGGCCGGAGATGGTGGGCCTGAACCCCGAGTTCGCCCACGAGACGATGAGCGGCCTCTCGTTCTCGCACGCGGTCGCCCAGACGATGTGGCACGGGAAGCTGTTCCACATCGACCTCAACGCGCAGCGCATCGGCAGGTACGACCAGGACTTCCGGTTCGGCGCCGAGGGCATCCGCGACGCGTTCTACACGGTGAAGCTGCTGGAGGACGCGCAGTGGCCGGGAATGCGCCACTTCGACGCGCACGCGTACCGCACCGAGGACGCCGACGGCGTCTGGGAATTCGCCCGGGGCTGCATGCGCACCTATCTCGTCCTCGCGGAGAAGGCGCGGCGGTTCCGGGAGGACCCGGAGATCCAGGAGGCCCTGCGCGTGGCCCAGACCGGTGGGCTGGCCGAGACCACCCGCCCGGCCGGCGGCCTCGACGAGATCCGCGCGATGTCCGTCGACGAGGACGCGCTGGCGGCCCAGGGCTACGGCCACGAGCGGCTCGACCAGCTCGTCACCGAGCTCCTGATGGGTGTGCGGTAGTGCCACTCGTCGTCGGGGTCGACTCCTCGACGTCCGGGTGCAAGGTCGTCGTACGCGACGCCGAGTCGGGCGCCGTCGTGGCCGAGGGCCGCGCGCCCCACCCGCCGACCCACCCGCCACGGAGCGAGCAATCACCGGACGCGTGGATGCAGGCGTTCACCACCGCCTGCGCCCGAGCCGAGGTGCCCGGCGTCCACCCACCGGCCGCGATCGCCATCGGTGGCCAGCAGCACGGTCTCGTGGTGGTCGACGACGACGGCGCCCCGCTGCGTCCGGCGAAGCTCTGGAACGACACCGAGTCGGCGGATGACGCCGCCGCCCTGCTCGATGCCCTCCCCGGTGGCGCCGGCGCCTGGGCCGAGGCCTGCGGCAGCGTGCCCGTGGCGAGCTTCACCGTCACCAAGCTCCGCTGGCTCCGCCGGACGGAGCCCGAGTGCTTCCGCCGGACGACCGGGGTCCTGCTCCCCCACGACTGGCTCACCTCCCGGCTCACCGGCGCCCGGACCTCCGACCGCGGCGACGCGTCGGGCACCGGCTACTGGTCACCCGCCGAGGGCCGCTACCGGACGGACCTCCTCGCCCTCGTCGACCCGCAGGTCGACTGGGAGCCCCTGCTCCCCACGGTGCTGGGCCCGACCGAGCCGGCCGGGTCCTGGGCCACGACCGGCGCCGTCGTCGCCCCCGGGACCGGCGACAACATGGCGGCCGCACTCGGCCTCGGGCTGCGGGAGGACGACCTCGCGCTGAGCTTCGGCACCAGCGCCACCGCGTTCGCGGTCAGCGACCGACCGTGGTCCGACGCGAGCGGCGCGATCGCGGGCTTCGCCGACGCAACCGGTCGCTTCCTCCCGTTGGTCTGCACCCTGAACGCGACGAAGGTCACCGATGCGATCGCCCGGCTCCTCGGCGTGGACACGAAGGGCTTTGACGCACTCGCCCTCGCGGGTGCGCCCGGCGCCGGCGGCCTCGTCCTCGTCCCGCACCTCGACGGTGAGCGCACGCCCAACCGACCGAGCGCCACCGGGGCGCTGTCGGGTCTGCGCACCGATGTGACGCGTGAGCAGGTCGCCCGGGCCGCCGTCGAAGGGGTCGTGTGCAACCTCCTCGCCGGTGCCGGCGCGTTGCTCGACGAGGCCGACGCCGCAGGCCGGCTCTTCCTCGTCGGTGGCGGCGCCCGCAGCGCGGCGTACCGGCAGGTGGTCGCCGACCTGACCGGCCGCCCCGTGATCGTGCCCGACGACGGCGAGCTCGTGGCCACCGGCGCGGCCGTTCAGGCCGCGGCGACGCTCACGGGCACGGGGTTCGCGGCGATCGCCGAGGCGTGGGGCCTCGGCGCCGGCGACGTCGTGGAGCCCGACCCGGGCGCCGACCGCGATGCGGTCCGTGCGGCCTACGCGGCGGCCGCCGTGGTGGCGCCGGCATGACCGGCTTCACGAATCCGGTGATCCCGGGGTTCCACCCCGACCCGAGCGTGTGCCGAGTCGGCGACGACTACTACCTCGTCACGTCCACGTTCACGTGGGCGCCGGGCGTGCCGATCTTCCACTCGCGCAATCTCGTCGACTGGACCCAGATCGCCAACGTGCTCGACCGGCCGTCGCAGCTCGACCTCACGGCGACGACGGGCTGGGCGTCGCTCGGCGTGTACGCGCCGACGATCCGTCACCACGACGGCGTCTACTACGTGGCGACGACCAACTTCACCCACGGAGGCGCGCCGACCTTCTTCGTCACCGCCGAGGACCCGGCGGGCCCGTGGTCGGATCCCGTGCGGGTCGACGTCGGCGGGGTCGACCCCGACCTCGCGTGGGACGACGAGGGACGCTGCTGGCTGCACTTCTCGCGGTCCGTCGACATCGCCCGCGTCGAGATCGACCACCGGACCGGCGCGGTGCTCGACGGGCCGCACGCCACCTGGACCGGGACCGGCCTGCAGTACCCCGAGGCGCCCCACCTGATCCGTCGGGGGGGCTGGTGGTACCTGCTGATCGCCGAGGGCGGCACCCACGCCGGCCACGCGGTCTCGGTCGCACGCGGGCCGTCGCCCGAAGGGCCGTGGGAGGGCTGCCCGGACAACCCGGTCCTCAGCCACCGCAGCACGGCGCACCCGATCCAGAACACCGGCCACGCCGACCTGGTCGAGGCGCCCGACGGCTCGTGGTGGATGGTCCTGCTCGGCGTGCGACCCAAGGGCGGCTTCCACGTCCTCGGGCGGGAGACGTTCCTCGCGCCCGTCGAGTGGGTCGACGACTGGCCGGTGGTCGGTCCGCTCGACCTCGAGATGCCGCGCCGGCCGCCGGGCACGGAAACCACCGCGACCACCGACACCGCGAGCACCCACGACGACTTCGACGGCCTGGCGCTCGACCCCCGGTGGGTCGGCGTCCGCCGCGCCCCCGCGGCCCTGGCCTCCCTGACGGCGCGGCCCGGGTGGCTCACCCTGCCCGGGCGGACGGCCACCCTCGACGACGACTTCCCGGTGTTCGTCGGGCGCCGCCAGCAGCACCGGCACTGCCGGGTGCGGGCGCGCCTCGATCCAGGGTCCACCGCGGAGGCGGGTCTCGCCGTCGTCATGGCCCACGAAGCCCACATCGAGATCGGCGTGCGCGGCGACGAGATCGTGGCCCACGTCCGCACGACCACCATCTCCGTCGAGGTCGGCCGCGCCGCCGCGCCGACCGGGCCCGTGACGCTCGTGATCGAGACCCGACCGTCGATCCTCGGTCCCGACCTCGTCGCGCTCGGGTTCGAGGCACCCGACGGCACACCGACCGTCGTAGCGGAGGTCGACGGGCGCTACTGCTCCACCGAGGTCGTGCTCGGGTTCACCGGCCGGGTCATCGGCATGTACGCGGTCGGGGGCGACGCCGCGTTCGACTGGTTCGCGTACGAACCCCTGGAGCACCCGTGAACGCGCCGCACCACCTCCGGGTCGAGCACCTCGACGACGCTGTCCTCGGACTGGGGACGCCCGCACCCCGGCTGTCGTGGTGGCTGCCCGACGGCGCGGCGGCGCAGCGGGGGTACGAGATCGAGGTCGGCGGGCGTCCGCTCGGCCGGACCGACTCGGACCGCTCGGTGCTGGTCCCATGGCCCGACCGACCCGTCGCGTCGGCCACCCGGGTCGAGTGGCGGGTGCGGGTGTGGACGGACCGAGGCGAGAGCGGATGGTCGGCGCCGGCGTGGTTCGAGACCGGCCTCCTCGATCCGTCCGACTGGCAGGCGCAGTGGATCGAGCCCCCGCGGGTCGACGAGCCGCCCGCCGGAGAACGGCCCGCGTGGGAGCTGCGGACGACGTTCGCGGTCGACGCCGCCGGCGATGGCGCACGCATGTACGCGACCGCGCACGGCATCTACGAGACCTTCCTCAACGGTGTGCGGGTCGGCGACCAGGAGCTCACGCCCGGCTTCACCAGCTACCGGCACCGGCTCCACGTGCAGGTCTACGACGTCGCCGACCTCCTCCGTCCCGGCGACAACGAGTGGCGGGTCGTCGTCTCCGACGGCTGGTACCGGGGCAAGTACGGCACCCACCACCGCTCCGACTGCTACGGCGACCGCGTCGCCTTCCTCGGGCAGCTGCACACGCCCGGCGGGGTCGTGACGACCGGTGCCGGGTGGACAGCCGCGACCGGCCCGATCCGCTCGGCCGACCTCATGGACGGTCAGGTGGAGGACCGGCGCGTGGTCGCGACCGACTGGCAGCCGGTGACCGTCGTCGACCACGGGTTCGGCCACCTCGCGCACTCGCCGGCGCCACCCGTGCGCGCCACCGAGATCCTGACGCCGGTGTCCGTGCGGACGATAGGGAACGGCCGCCAGATCGTCGACCTCGGCCAGAACATCGACGGCCGCGTGCGCCTCACCGACCTCGGTCCGCACGGGACGACCACGACCCTCGTCCACGGCGAGGCCCTCGACGACGACGGCGACGTGACCCTCGAGCACCTCGCGAGCACCGACCACACCGTCCGCCAGACCGATGTGGTCACCTCGGCCGGCGAGCCGGGTGCCGGGTTCGAGCCGCGCCACACCGTGCACGGGTTCCGCTACGTCCGCGTGACCGGCCGCGACGACGCCCTCGGCCCCGACGACCTGCACGGCGTCGAGCTGCGCAGCGACCTCCGGCGGACGGGGTGGTTCCGGTGCAGCGACGAGCGGCTGAACCGGCTGCACGAGGTCGCCGACTGGAGCTTCCGCGGCAACAGCTGCGACATCCCGACCGACTGCCCGACCCGCGAGCGCCAGGGCTGGACCGGCGACTGGCAGGTCTTCTTCCCCACCGCCGCGTTCCTGTACGACGTCGCCGGCTTCTCGCTGAAGTGGCTGCGCGACCTCGCGAGCGAGCAGCGCGCCGACGGCTGCCTCCTGAACTACGCGCCCGACCCGATGACGGCGCGCGACCCGTCACCCGCGGACGAGCCGACCTGGCACTACCTCCAGGGGTCGTCGGGCTGGGGCGACGCGATGGTGCTCGTCCCCTGGGGCCTCTACACCACCTACGGCGACGCCGACGTCCTCGCCGAGCTGTGGCCGCACATGGTGCGCTGGGTCGATTTCGCCGCCCACGCGGCGCGGACGCACCGGTTCGCGGCACGCGCCGCCGCCCGCCCCACGCCACTCCCCCACGAGGAGTTCCTCTGGGACGGGGGCTGGCAGTGGGGCGAGTGGTGCGAGCCCGACGCCGCCCAGCAGGACTTCCTCCAGGTCGACCAGGGCTACGTGGGTACCGCGTACCTGCACCACAGCGCGGCCCTGGCCGCACGGATCGGCCGGCTCCTCGGGCACGACGCCGACGCGGCTCGATTCGACGTACTCGCCGCCCACGCGCTCGACGCGTGGCGCACCGAGTACGTCGCCGCCGACGGCTCGCTCACGCCGGACACCCAGGCCGCCCACGTCCGCGCCTTGGCCTTCGACCTCGTGCCGCCCGAGCTCCGGGGCCAGACGGCGGACCGGCTGGCCGCGCTGGTGCGCACTGCGGGCACCCACGTGGGGACGGGCTTCCTGGCGACGCCGCACCTCCTGCCGGTGCTCGCCGACGCGGGCTACGCAGAGCTCGCGTACGAGGTCCTCCTCAAGGACACGCCGCCGTCGTGGCTCGCCATGAGCGAACGGGGCGCGACCACGGTGTGGGAAGACTGGGAGGGCATCGACGCCGACGGTCGCCCCCACGCGTCGCTCAACCACTACAGCAAGGGCGCGGTGATCTCGTTCCTGCACACGTACGTGGCGGGGATCCGGACGGTCGACGGCGAGAACGCCTACCGGCGGTTCCGCGTGGTGCCCCGGCCCGGCGGTGGTCTCACCTGGGCCGAGGCCACCCACGACTCGCAGTACGGCCGCATCGAGTCGTCGTGGCGGCTCGACGACGACCGCTTCCACCTGTCGGTCACGGTGCCGGCCGGGACGACCGCCGAGGTGGTGCTTCCGGACGGCACGTGCCACGAGCACGGGCCGGGCACGGTGACCTACGAGGTCACCCTGACGGGGTGAGGTCGGTGGCGTTCGCCACCCGCGCGGACGCGGCACCGCTGCGGGCGATGGCCCGCTCGTCCATCCCGAGATAGCTGGCCACGACTCTCGGGTCGTACCGCACGTCGGAGGGCGGACCCTCCGCGATCACCCGGCCGACCTCGAGGCAGTACACGCGGTCGCTGATCCCCATGATGAGCGGCATGTCGTGCTCGATGATCAACATCGCCGCACCCAGCTCCCGACGGATCTCCTGGATCAGGGGGCCGAACGCCTCGGTCTCGCGCTGCGCGACGCCGGCGGTGGGCTCGTCGAGGCACAGGACCCGGGGATCGAGCGCGAGCAGGCCTGCGAGCTCCACGATCCGGCGGGTGCCGGTCGACAGGTCGGCGATCCGCACGTTGGCGTAGCGACCCAGCCCGAGGAACCCGATGAGGTCCTCGGCCTCGGCGCGCCGGCGGCGTTCGCGCACGGTGGCGTGCGGCAGGAAGAGCGCGGTCGACAGGAACCCGGTCCGACCGCGCGCCTCGAGCGCGACCTGCACGGTCTCCCGCACGGTGAGCTCGGGGAACAGGCGCGCGGCCTGGAACGTCCGCCCCAGCCCCTCGCGGGCGCGGCGGGCAGGTCCATGGTGCGACACGTCGTGACCGTGCAGGCGCACCACGCCCTTCGCCTTGACGAACCCGCCGATCCCGTTCATCAGCGTGGACTTGCCGGCGCCGTTGGTGCCGATGAGGCCCACGATCTCGCCGGGGCCCACGTGGAGGGACACGCCGTCGACCGCGACGTTGCCCCCGAATCGCACCGTGAGGTCCATGACCTCGAGGGCCGGCACCCCGTCCACGAGCGGGGGACGCGCCGAACGGGTGAGGGACGAAGGCACGACCACGGTGCGCTCGGTGGGGGCGGGTGGACGTCGCGCCGATACCCAGGTGAGGAAGCCGTCGCGCGCGGCGTACGCGATCTGCATGAAGCCGCCGGGGAAGTACAGCAAGAGGACGAGCAGCCCGATGCTCGACGTGAGCAACGGCACCAGCGCGTTGTCGGGGAAGAAGGCGGGCATCCCGATCACCCACAGAGCCCCGAGCACCGCACCGATGGGCGAGGCGATCCCGCCGATGACGACCATCGCCACCAGGCTCAGGGAGTCGCCCACGAGGAAGTAGCGCTCGGTGTACGGGATCGCCTCCACCGCCCCGGCGATCAGCGCGCCGCCGAGACCGGCGAGACCGCCCGCGATCGCGAACGCCCTGATCTTGGTGGCCGTGGTGCCCACCGTGTACGCGGCCGCGGTGTCGGCGTTGTCGCGCACCGCGATGGTGGTGCGTCCGATTCCCGACTTGCGGAGCCGACTCACGAAGGCGACGCAGATCGCGAGCACGCCGAGGACGGCCCAGTAGTAGGCACGCTGGTCGTTGAGGTCGATCCCGAAGAGCCGCCCACGCGGGAACGACACGAGGGAGGCCGAGCCGCCCGACAGCAGGGGCTGGCGGTACAGGTACTGCTGGGCGGTGACGGCGAAGACGAACGTCACCACGGCGAGGAAGAGCCCCCGGACCCGCAGCGACCCCGCGCCGATCCCGGCCGCGAACACCGCCGTCAGCAAGGTCGCGACGAGGATCGAGACCACGAACGAGAGCGGCTGCACCTGAAGGTCGACGACCACGAGATCGGCGTCGAGGCCTCGCGCGAGTGACGCCGCGAGCAGCGCGCCGATGCCCGCGAACGCCATCTGCCCGAGCGAGAGCTGCCCGGCCCAACCGGTGAGGATGGTGAGCGACAGCGCGCAGATGGCGAAGCAGCCGATCAGCGTGTACAGCAGCAGCCGCGATGGCGCGGTGATCACCACCGGCACCAGGACGGCGAGGACGAGGAAGGTGATCAGGACGATCGCGTTGAGGCGCTTCACCCACCCCACGTCGCGCAGGTTCTCGGGGATCTCCCGGACCTTGGGGGTGAAGGAGAACGTCTGGGTCTCCTCCCGGCCCCGCCCACGGCTTTGGAACGCCACCGCGATGAGCACGGCGACGAACAGCAGCAGGTCGATCAGGCCCGGCTTGTCGAGGTAGTTGAAGAAGATCAGCGACTGCGCAACACCGATGACGATCCCGGCGAACATCGCACGCGGGAACGACACCATGCCCGCGACCACGGCAGCCACCAGCGCCCGGGCCAGCGTGTTCGCCCCGAGCGACGGGAGCTGGCTCGCCGCCCCGGACTGACCGGCGATCAGGACCATGGTCAGGGTGGCGAGGAAGCCCGCGATCGCCCACACCGCGGTCGACACGAACTTCGGATTGATGCCCTGCACCCGGGCGAGGTCGGGGTTCTCGGCCGACGCCTTCACGGTACGGCCGAGCAGGGTGCGGTTGAGCATCCACCCGAGCGCGACCACCGCGATCGGGACGCTGATGACCACGGCGAGCTGCGCGCCACTCACCCGCACGCCGAGCACGTCGTTCCACACCTTGGCGCTGGCGACCGGGTACTCGGCGCCCTCGTCCTTCAGCTTCGGGTAGGCCGTGATGATCGCCTCGGAGAGTCCGGCGACGCCGATGGTGGCCACGAGCATGACCACGCGCGGGGCGTAGAAGAGCCGCCGCACGACGATCAGCTCGATGACCACGCCGTAGAGCACACCGACGGCCAGCGCGGCCGGGGCCGCGAGCCAGAACGGCACGTCCCAGTTCACGACCAGGTGCGCGAGCAGGCTCGCGCCGACGAGGCCCATGTTGCCGACCGCGAAGTTGATGACCCGGGTGGCGCGGTAGATGAGCACGATGCCCATCGCGAGCAGGCCGATGACGAGGCCCGAGACGACCCCGTCGAAGACGAGCTGCCGCGTGATCCAGGTGGTGGCGAGCAGCACCGCGGTCAGCCGCCCTCGGTGCCGAGGAACACCGCGCGGGCGAGGTCGTCGCGCTCGGCCAGCTCCGCCGCCGGCCCGCTGAACCGCACCTCGCCCTTCTCCAGGAACACCGCTCGGTCGGCGATCGCCAGCGCCACGTTGAGCGACTGCTCGACGATGATGATGGTCATGCCTTCGGCCTTGAGCCGCTCGATCACGCCCAGGAGGTCCTGCACGAGCACGGGGGCGAGGCCGAGCGACAGCTCGTCGATGGCCAGGACCTCGGGGTCGTGGAGGAGGACCATGGCCAGGGCCAGCAGCTGCTGCTGGCCCCCCGACAGCGTGAGGGCCGGGTCCTGGCGCTGGTCCGAGAGGATCGGGAACAGGTCGAAGGCCCGGTCGAGGCGGCGCTGGTAGTCATCACGATCGGACCGGTACACGAACGCGGCCATCTCCAGGTTCTCCCTGACGGTCATCGCCGGGAAGATGCCCTTGCCCCCCATGAGGATCCGGATGCCGAGCCGGGCCCGCTGCTCGGGGGTGGTGTAGGTGATGTTGCGCCCGTTGAGCCGGACGACGCCGCGCGCAGGCGTGCCGAGCCCGGCGATGGCGCGCAAGATGGTCGACTTCCCCGCCCCGTTGGTGCCGAGCAGGGCGAGCACCTCGCCGGGGTGCACCTCGAACGCCACGTCGAACAGGACCTGCACAGGTCCGTAGGCGAAGTCGATGTCATTGACCTGGAGCGCAGGCACGGTCTCCGGCGCGGCAGTCCGTCGCTCGTGCTCCTTCAACTCCTCCCGGAGCTCGGCGACTACGAGCGACAGGTCGTTGCGGATGTACCTCGCTCCCCGCAGGATGAAGTAGCCCCCGAGCATGGTCGACGGGACGGCGAGGGCGATGACTGCGACCCGCGGGCCGAACGCGTCGGAGAGCAGGGCCGACAGCACGGCACCGCCGGTGGCGCCGATGAAGAAGATGTAGACCGACGCCAGCGCGCTGCCCATGCCCCGCAGTCGGTACGGAACGATGGTCGTGATCACCGGCCCGACCATCGTGAACGCGGTGAACAGCAGGATCTGCTTCGGGATCCCCATGATCGTGAACGACACCGCATTGGGCATGAAGTACTGCACCGGGGTGAGCAGCGCCGCCGGCAGGATCATCCAGCCGACCATTCGGAGCGCCTTCGTGGGGTCACGGCGGTACAGGCCGTCGTAGTAGCGACCGGCGAAGGGGATCACGATCAGGAGCCCGATGCCGCCGACGGTGCCGAGGACGCCCCGCTCCAGCGTCTTGGTCCCGTACTCCTCCTCCATGAAGAGGTTGGCCAGCACGCCGGTGGTGAAGAGGCCGAAGCCCATCGCCGCGAAGCCGAGGATCACCGACTTGATGGTGCGGATCTGCCAGAGCCGAGCGAAGGCGGCCTCCACCGAGATGGGGGCGGGGTCCTCGTCCTGGATGACCTCGCCCAGCACGTCGCGCTTCTCGAACTGGCCGCGCACGGGCTCGCGCAGCCGGAACGCCCAGATGCCGACGATGGCGGCCGGGATGCCGAGCACCAGGTACGAGACCCGCCAGCCGTCCTTCCCGCCTGCGAGCGTCGCGATGCCCGCGACGATCACCGGGCTCAGCGTTCCGACCGCGCGAGCCGCCGTCTGCATCGAGGCGCTGATGCGACCGCGCACGGAGATCGGGTAGGCGTCGGCGATCATCGACGGGTGCACCGTGGTGGTGCTCGCCTTCGAGATGCCCACCCCGAGGCGCGTCCAGAAGAGTTGGAACGCGTTGACGACGAGGCCCGAGGCGGTCACGCACAGCCCGAAGAAGACGGCGGCGCTGCCGATGATGGGCGCGCGCTTGAAGCGGTCGGCGAGCCACCCCATCGGCAGCGCACCCAGGACGAGGAACGCCCCCGACGCCCCGGCGAGGAAGACGATCACGCCGTTGCTGATGCCGAGCGAGTCGCGGATGTCGGGGGCGAGGGTGCCGAGGGTCGCGCTCTCGAGCTCCTCCATCGCCGCGAGCAGCAGGAGCGTGAAGAAGATCGCGTTCCCGCCCTTGGCCAGCCCTTCCCGCAGGGTCATGGGCTCGTCGCCCACCCCCGGCAGGAGGTCGTCGGCGAAGAGCACCTGCTCCCGCGACCGGGCCTGGGCCGCCTCGCGCTCGGCCTCCGCGTCGAGTACCGCGGTGGCGAGCTGCGCCGCCTGCGCGACGGCAGCCGTGTCCGCCGCGTCGGTGGTCGACCCGTCCTCCATGCCGCTCCCCCTCGTCGGCGTGGTCACCCTGGTCGGGCCGCTACTTCGTCGGTGGCTGGTACGGCTCGGCGTCGCGCACCATGGTGCGGGTCGCCGGATCGAACCGGAACAGGTAGACGGGCTGGGTGAAGGTCTTCGTCTTCCGGTCGTAGGCAATGGTGCCCGAACCCGGGACGGTGACGGTCCCGAGCTTCTTCGCCGCCTTGGCCAGCCCGGCAGCCGTCGGGGTCTTGCCCGCGGCGCCCGCCAACTGGGCGAACAGCGCGGTGTACCGGCAGGCGATCTCGGCGGAGGTCCGGTAGCTGGGCTCGCCCGGTCGCGGCGTCTCGACCATCGTCTCACCAGTGGCCTGCGCGACCATGTCGCGGCACTTCACGAGCGACGGCTCGTCGTAGGGATACGACACGTCGCCGGCCACGAGTTTGACGATGGCACTGGTGTCGTTCGCGGCCGTGTTGGCGTAGCTCTGGACGTTCGCGTTGCTGGTCGAGAGCACGGTCGGCCGGTAGTCGGTCTCGGCGAGGCGCCCGGCGAGGAGCGGGATGGCCCCCTCGACCGCGATCACCACGTCGACCTTGTCGGCCTCGAGCCGCTTGATGATCGTGTCCATCTCGGCCCGCTGGGCGGGGATGTCGTCGTTGGGCGAGCTGGTGTAAGCGACCGTCTTCGCCTTCACTCTGTTCTCCGCGAGCGCAGGCAGGACGACGTCCTCCGTGAGCGTCTGGTCGGTGGCCGCCGCCACGACGCCCACGGTCTTCTTCTTGAACTGCCCGTCGGCGGCGAACGCGTCGACGATCGTGCCGACGTCCCCGGAGCTGCGCTCGAGCGTGTACCAGGGCGCCTGGGCCCGGGACAGACCTTCGGCGGTGATGCTGCCCCCGAGCAGCGGCATGCGCTGCTGCTCCACGTAGCACATCGGCGCGTCGGCCCCGAAGGTCTGGCCCATCACCGCGAAGACCTTGTCGTCCTCGGCGAGCTTCACGCACGCCACCTGAGCGGGGTCGGTACCGATCGGGTTCACCGCTGCGAACACCGGCACCAGCTTGCGGCCGTTGATGCCGCCCTTCTTGTTCAGGTCGTTGATCACGGTGTTCCACGCCTTCTCGTAGTCACCGTGGTCACGGTTGATCCCTGCCGCGCGCAGCGCCGCGAGGTCCACGTAGGTGATCCCGACCTCGATCTGGTCCTTGGACACGGCACTGTCGTCGCGGCGGGTCGACGCCCCGGCGACCGACGTTGCGGCCACGAGCAGTCCGGCGGTCACCACGACCGCGAGCAGGTTGCGCATCGCCTCAGTTCCCCCCAGTACCCGCTCGAGGGCGGCACCTCCACCCTGCAAGGAGACCCTTGCAGGGTAACGACGGCGGATTCTGACATCCAGGCGCGCCCGAGTGCAAGTGATTCCTTGCGTTCTTGGGTGCCTCCTCCTACGATCAGCGGCCATGGCCGGACCCCGGGGACAGACCCGCGAGCGGATCCTCGACGCCGCGCTCGACCTGTTCCTGGAGCGGGGCGTCGCCGGGACGACGGTGAGCGACATCGAGCGGGCCGTCGGGCTCGCGGCCGGCACGGGCAGCTTCTACCGCCACTTCCCGTCGAAGGAGGCCGTGGTGGTGCCCGCCTTCGAGCGGGGCCTGGCGGCGATCGCCGACGAGATCGAGGACGAGCGCATCCGGGAGGCCGGCACCGCCGACGCCCGTGACCGCACGATCGCCGACCTGCGCGACCGGGTCGGCGACATGCGCCGCATCCAGCCGCTGTGGACGCTGCTGATGATGGAGCGCGCCCAGTTCCCGGAGCTCGAGCGGGTGTTCGCCCGGGCGCTCGGCATGAGCAACTGGTCGATCGACCTCGAGCGCGACCCGGCCCGCCCCGTCACGCTCGCCGCCCTGGCCGGCTTCCACATGCTGTCGCTGCTGGCGGGCAGCCCCTACCGCGATCTCGACCCCGACGCGTTCATCGCCGCGCTGATCGACCTCACGATGCCGAGCGTCGACGCCACCCGGCCCTCCTGATCCGGTCCGCGTGGCCGGTCCATCCATCGCACCGAACCACCCGAGCGGGGAGGCGCCATGAGCACGGTCCGGTTCCCGGACGGATTCCTGTGGGGCGCGGCCACGGCACCCCACCAGGTGGAGGGCGGCAACGTCGCCTCCGACATGTGGGAGCTCGAGTTCGCCCCGGGCTCCGGCTGGGCCGAGCCGTCGGGCGACACCTGCGACCACTACCACCGCTACCCCGAGGACATCGCGATCCTCGCCGACCTCGGCTGCAACGCCTACCGCTTCGGAGTGGAGTGGGCCCGGGTCGAGCCCGAGGACGGCTACGTGTCGATCGCCGCGCTCGACCACTACAAGCGCATGGTCGCGACCTGCCACGAGCACGGCATCACCCCGGTGGTCACCTACAACCACTTCTCACTCCCGCGATGGTTCTCCCACACCGGAGCGTGGGACCAGCCCGGCGCGGCGGAGCGGTTCGCCCGATACTGCGAGCGAGTGCACACCCACCTCGGCGACCTCGTCGACTGGGTGTGCACGATCAACGAGCCCAACGTGATCGCGATGCTCGTGGAGGGC
>BTUT01000025.1:0-15088 GCA_045862935.1 Acidimicrobiia bacterium | reverse complement strand
GGTACTCGGTCCGGTCGAGATCCGGGACGGGGATCGACAGCGGTGCACCGAACATGAGGCCGGCCGACACCTGCTTGGGCATCTGGTCGACCGTGCTCGCGGTGAAGACGTTGCGCGTGCCGATCGCCTGGAGGAGCGCGCGTCCGTGCACGAGGCTCGCGAGGTTGTGGGCCGCCGGGTTGCCGACGTAGACCCCGACCGCGTCACGCCCGTGCGCTTCGATGAGCGGCGGGAGCCGCTCGCCCACGATGGCGAACGCCTCGGCCCAGTCGACCTCACGCCACGTGGCCCCGGCGCCCCGGCCGCGGCGGACGATCGGGCGCCGCACCCGGTCGGGATCGGTCTCGAGGCGGGTGATCGCCGCCCCCTTGGGGCACAGGAACCCCTTCGAGAACACGTCGTCGCGGTCGCCGCGCACGAGCACCGGGGTGCGGTCCTCGAGGTGGAGCTCCAGTCCGCAGGTCGCCTCGCACAGCGGGCAGGTCCGATAGCCGACACGGCGCTGCATCGCCCCACGCTACGCCACGTCGCGCCGGGTCCCGCCCGGTGCGACCCGGTGCGCCCCGGTGCACGCCGACCCCGGGAACACGGTGCGCAACCGTGCGCAGCCGGGACCCCGAGCCGGGGGTCCCCGCCGCTCCGATAGGGTGATTCCTCCCGGGTCCGACCCAACACGAGCCACGAGGAGCGTCATGGAATTCGGCATCTTCATCCAGGGCTTCACGCCCGAGTTCCGCCGTGCGGGCAACCCCGGCCACGAGCACGACGTGATCATGCAGGAACTCGAGCTCGTGAAGGCCGCCGACCGCGCCGGCTTCAAGTACGTGTGGGTCACCGAGCACCACTTCCTCGACGAGTACTCCCACCTGTCGGCGAACGACGTGATCATCGGCTGGCTGGGTCACGCGACCGAGCGCATCCACCTCGGCGCCGGCATCTTCAACCCGCTGCCGCAGGTGAACCACCCGGCCAAGGTCGCGGAGCGGGTCGCCACTCTCGACCACATCACGAACCGCCGCTTCGAGTTCGGCACCGGACGGGGTGCGGGGAGCCACGAGATCCTCGGGTTCTTGCACCGCGACGGGATCACCGACACGTCGGCCACGAAGGAGATCTGGGAGGAGACCATCGGCGAGTTCGCCAAGATGTGGCTCCAGGACGAGTACCCCGGCTTCGAGGGCAAGTGGTGGTCGCTCCCGCCCCGCAAGGTGCTCCCCAAGCCCTACGGCAAGGGACATCCGGCGATGTGGTACGCCGCGGGCAACACCACGAGCTACGAGATGGCCGCGCGCAAGGGGCTCGGCGTGCTCGGGTTCTCGGTGGGTCAGATCTCCGAGCTCGAGCCGGTCCTCAAGGCGTACAAGGACGCCATCCCCGCCGCGGAGCCGGTGGGCGCGTTCGTGAACGACAACATCATGGTCACCTCGGCGGCCTTCGTGAACGAGGACGGCGACCGCGCGTTCCAGGACGCGCTCGGATCCGCGATGACCTACCTCCAGAGCAACGTGTTCCGGTACCACGACACGTTCCCGCACCCCCCCGAGGTGCCGTACTGGCCGGAGCTCATCCCCGACAACTCACCCGAGGGCCTGCAGTGGCAGATCGACGGCGGCCTCATCGTCGGCGACCCCGACCAGGCCGTCGAGCAGTGCCGGCGCTGGGAAGCCGCGGGTGCCGACCAGCTGTGCTTCGGCATGGGCTCGGGCACCTTCGAGCAGGACCTCGAGACGATCCGGCTCATCGGCGAGCACGTCATCCCGAAGATCGACAGCGACCCGGTGCACCGCACGACGAAGCTCCGCGACGCCCTGTGAGCTGCTGACGTCGTGGAGTACAACCTCGCCGACCTGTTCGAGCACGCGGTCGACCGGTTCCCCGACCGCGAGTACCTCGTGGCCGAGGGCCAGCGCCGCACGTACGCGGAGATGGAGGCGCGCGCCAACCGGCTCGCACACCACCTCCAAGCACACGGTGTTGCACCCGGCGACCACGTCGGCATCTACGGCTACAACTCGGTCGAGTGGGTCGAGACGCTGTGGGCGGTCTTCAAGATCCGGGCCACGTGGGTCAACATCAACTACCGCTACGTCGAGGACGAGCTCGCGTACCTGTTCGAGAACGCAGACCTCAAGGTGCTCGTGTACCAGCGCGAGTTCGGACCCCGGGTCCGCGGAGTGCTCGACCACCTCCCGCTCCTCGGGCACACCATCGTGATCGAGGACGGCAGCGGCGCCGACCTCGCGGGCCTCGGCTCGGTCGAGCTCGAGGCGACCATGGCCGACTCCTCGCCCGAGCGCGACTTCGCGCCCCGCTCCCCCGACGACCACTACATCCTCTACACCGGTGGCACGACAGGGATGCCGAAGGGCGTCGTGTGGCGCCACGAGGACGTGTTCTTCGCACTCGGAGGCGGGATCGACCCGGTCACCAACGCGCGCGTCGAGCGCCCCGAGGAGCTCGCGGAGAAGGCGACCGGCGCACCCCAGGCCACGACGCTGCCGATCGCGCCGCTCATGCACGGCGCCACCCAGTGGAGCGTGATGGGCGGAGGGTTCCGCGGCGCGAAGGTCGTGCTCATGGCCCGGTTCGACCCGGTGCGAGCGTGGCAGCTCGTCGAGCAGGAGAAGGTCAACCTCGTCATGATCACCGGCGACGCCATGGCCCGGCCGATGATCGACGCGCTCGAGGACCCCGACGCGCACTACGACCTCTCGTCGCTGTTCGGCATCAGCAGCACCGCGGCCCTGTTCTCGCCGGCGATGAAGGACCGGCTCCTGGACCTGCTGCCCACCATCGTGCTCACCGACGCGATCGGCGCATCCGAGAGCGGCTCGAACGGCTACTCGATCGTGGAGCGGGGCAACACCGCGATGAAGGGCGGACCCACGGTTCGACCGGTGCGCGACTCCGTCGTGCTCGACGATGACCTCCGCGAGGTCGAGCCCGGCTCGGGCGTCGTGGGGAAGGTTGCTCGGAAGGGCAACATCCCGATCGGGTACCACAAGGACCCGGTGAAGTCGGCCGAGACGTTCGTGACCGGTCCCGACGGCACCCGCTACGCGATGCCCGGCGACTTCGCGATGCTCGAGGCCGACGGCACGATCACGCTCCTCGGGAGAGGCTCGGTGTCGATCAACTCGGGGGGCGAGAAGATCTTCCCGGAGGAGGTCGAGGGCGCGGTGCGCCACCACCCCGACGTCTACGACTGCGTGGTGGTCGGCGTGCCCGACGAGCGCTGGGGTCAGCGCGTGGTCGCGGTCGTGCAGCCCCGGCCGGGCACCCAGCCCGACCTCGTGTCGATCCAAGAGGTGTGCCGGACGCGCATCGCGGGCTACAAGGTGCCGCGCGAGCTCCACGCCGTGGACCGGATCGAGCGGTCGCCGTCGGGCAAGCCCGACTACCGCTGGGCCGCCGCGGTGGCGACCGGCACACCCGTCCCGTCCCCCTGAGGCCCCCGCCTCGTCGCCGTCCACTCCCGCACTCCGATCGAGGAGCACGTCCATGCCCCTGCATCCCGCGCTGCAAGCGATCGTCGACGCCGCCGCCCAGGCGCCGCCGCCGCCCACCGAGACCGAGGCCCGGATCGCGTCGTTGCGAGCGACCGTCGACCTGTTCGGGCAGGCCGGGGCGGGTGAGCCCGAACCCGTGCACGCGGTCACCGACCACCTGGCCGACGGCCCTCACGGACCGGTCCCGGTGCGGATCTACGAGCCCACCTCGGAGCGGGGGCTCCCGCTGGTGGTGTACCTCCACGGGGGCGGCTGGGTGTCGGGCTCGGTCGCCGCGTGGGACACCGTGTGCCGGCGCATCGCCGCCGCCGCGGGCATGGTGGTCGCGAGCGTCGACTACCGCCTCGCGCCGGAGTTCCCCTTCCCGATCCCGCTCGACGACTGCCACGCCGCGCTCGCCTGGCTGGTCGCGAACGCCGAGCCGCTGGGGATCGACCCCGCCCGGGTCGCAGTGGCCGGCGACAGCGCGGGCGGCAACCTCAGTGCCGCGGTCGCGCTGCGGTGCCGGGTGGAAGGCCCACCGTTGCGAGCGCAGGTGCTCGTGTACCCGGTGACCGATCCCGCGTGCGCCAGCCAGTCGATGGTCGACAACGCGCAGGGCTACCTGCTGACCGCGGACGCCATGCGGGAGATGTGGACGTGGTACCTCGGCCCCGACGGTGACGAGAACGACGGGTTCGCCGCGGTGTCACGCGCCGCCGACTACGCCGACCTCCCGCCCGCCCTCGTGATCACCGCGGAGTACGACCCGTTGCGGGACGAAGGCGAGTCGTACGCGAGCCTCCTCGACGGGTTCGACGTCGACACCACCGTCATCCGCTACGACGGGATGCTCCACGGGTTCTTGAACATGCGGGAGATCGTGCCCGAGTCCCAACGGGCCGTCGTCGCGATCGCCGAGTTCCTGCGCAATCACGTCGGCTGATCAGCCGGTCCCCGCGTCGGGCAGGATCCGCAGGATCTCGTCGATCCCCGCGCCGCGCGACGCGCGCACCTCGGTCCGGGCGAGCACGTCGGCGAGCATCCCGAGGCCGCGGGCGCGGGCCGGACCCTCCGGGGTCGCGACGAGGCCCGACGCGGCGACGAGGCGGCGAGCCGGGGTGAGCGGCGGGGAGCCCTCGGGCTCGGCCCCGAAGAGCACGACGGCCCGCAGCCGGTAGCGACCGGCGTCGATGGGCCGATCGGCCGCGGCCACCGGCAACTCGTCGTCGAGGATCCGGCGCGCCTCGTCGTCGAGGACGAGCGGCATCTCGGGAACGACGACGACCGGCCCCGACGGATCGGCGGGGTCGAGCCAGGGCACGAGACCGTCGGCGCGCCTCCAGCCGACGCGCACGAGGCGACGCTCCGACAGGTTCGAGAGGATCCACCCGGGGTACACCACGACCGCCTCCCGACCGAGGCCGGGGCGCGCGGGGTGGGCCGGATCGGCATCGGGGCCAGCAGCCGGGTCGGCCTCGGGGTGTGCCGGACGGGTATCGGGGCCACCAGCCGGGTCGGCCTCGGGGTGTGCCGGACGGGCGGCGACGAGGAGCTCGCCGTTGAGGGCCACGAGCCCGGGCGGCGGCCCGACGAGCCCGGCCAGGTGGTGCAGGGCCGCGCGGACCGCCCGCCCGAGCGACGGCGTCGTGAGGACCTCGGAGCCCCGCCGGTACACGTGGTGCATCCCCCGGAGGCGGCCGTCCCGTTGGCCGACGCTGATCGAGACGTTCGGGTGCGCGTCGACCCCCTCGACGGCGTGCGCGGCCAGCGCGCGACGCAGCCCGTCGAGGGTCGCGGCATCGTCCACGCGGATCCCGGCCACGAAGTCACCCAGGTCCACACCGATCACTCCCGCCTGCCCGAGGGGGAACTGCTTGTCGAGTCAGGGACTCGGTGGCTCGACGAGGGTGGGCTTCCCGGAGGCTGCGGGATCGCCGGAGAAGGCTGATCCGGGGACGCGCTCGTCGGGGTCGTGGTCGTGGAGGCGATCCGGGACGTCGAGGGGGTCGAGGGCGTCGAGGGTGCCGAGGTCGAGGGTGCCGAGGTCGACATCGCCTCCGAGCGCCTCCTCCCCCGTGGAGAGGAGGCCGAGACCCTCGAGCTGGGCGACGACGGCGAGCGTGTCGTCTCGCACCTGCGCGAAGGGGGCGCCGACCGCCTCGGCCACGTCGGTGCAGATCTCGTCTATCGTCGCGCCGCCGTCGACGCTGTGCCACCGCCGCGCGGCCGGCGGGTTCCCGACGTGCCGCGCCCCCGTGCGCCCGCCGCCGCGCCCGGCCCCACCGTCGCCGGCCACGTCGAGCGCAGCCACTCCGGGGGCATGGGCCGGCGCGAAACGGCCGTCGGGCCCGACCGGCCGGCGCGCGGTGCCCGTCTCCACGCACCCACGGTACCGCTGCCCGGATGAGCCGGCGTGCCTCACGGGCGGACCTCGATCAGCCGGCCGCGGCCTCACGGGCCCGGGCCAACAGACCGCGAGCGATCACGATGCGCTGGATCTCGTTGGTGCCCTCGCCGATGATCATGAGCGGCGCGTCGCGATAGAAGCGCTCCACCGGGAGCTCGGTCGTGTAGCCGACGCCGCCGTGGACGCGCATCGACTCCATCGCGAGCTCGAGCGCCGTCTCGCTCGCGAACAGCTTCGCCATCCCCGCCTCGACGTCGCAGCGCAGCCCCGCCTCCTTGCGCTCGGCGGCGTTGCGGGTGAGGAGGCGGGCGGCCTCGAGCCGGGTGGCCATGTCCGCGAGCTTGAGTTGGATGGCCTGGTGGTCGGCGATGGGCTTGCCCATGGTCACCCGCTGCTGCGCGTAGGCCAGGGCGTGGTCGAACGCCGCGCGGGCGACCCCGACCGCGCGTGCCGCGATGTTGATCCGGCCGAGCTCCATCACGCTGAGGATCTGCGGCAGGCCGCGGCCGGCGTCGCCGAGGAGCGCGTCCCCCGGCAGGCGGTGGTCGACGTAGGACATCTCGACGGTCTCGAGCCCCTTGTAGCCGAGCTTGGGGATGTTCTTCGAGACCGTGAGCCCGCCCGAGTGCGGCCCCGGCTCCTTCTCGACCACGAACGCCGAGATGCCCTCCTCGGTGCGGGCGGCGAGCAGGATCAGCGCGGCGCGCTCGCCGTTCGTCACCCAGGTCTTGGTGCCGTTGACCACCCACTCGTCGCCGTCACGCACGGCCCGACAGGAGATGTTGCGGGTGTCGCTGCCCGCGTCGGGCTCCGAGAGGCTCAGCGCCCCGCGCTTCGCTCCCGTGGCGAGGTCGGGCAGCCACCGCCGCTTCTGATCGTCGGTCCCGAACCGCACGATGTTCGTCGCGCACATCGTGTGGGTGTTCACGATGCCCGAGAGCGACATCCAGCCGTACGAGAGCTCCTCGATGACCCCGATGTAGGTGAGGAGATCGAGCCCGAGCCCGCCGTGGTCCTCGGGGATCGTGATCCCGAAGAGGCCGAGCTCCTTCATCTGCTCGACGATCGCGGCCGGGTACTCGTCGGCGTGCTCGAGCTCGGAGGCCACCGGGATCACGTCGCGCGCGACCCAGTGCCGCACGGTCGCGATCATCTCGTCCCGGATCTGCGGATCGGTGCTCACGCCCCGGGACCGTAGTCCCTCTCCCCCGAGATGCGTCCCACACCCGCGGATACGTGCTCCTGGGACGCACGTCGGGTCACGGCGGTGGCCGCCCGGGTCTCGGGCGTCGTGCCCGCCCCTGCCCACCGGTCCGCGCTCGCCCGGATCGCGCCCACGGCCGTCGTCCAGCACGGGGTCTTCACCGCCGCGCAGGCGAGGGCCGTGGGCCTCTCCCGAGGTGCCCTCGATCGACGGGTGCGTGCCGGTGAGCTCGTGAGCGTCGACCACCGCGTCTACCGGAGCGCGCTGACGCCCGGCTCGTGGCACCAGCGACTCGCCGCCGCCTGCCTCGCCGCTCCCGCCGTCGCCTGCCACCGCTCGGCTGCAGCCCTGTGGCAGCTCGCCGGAGTCGAGCGCAGGACCGTCGAGGTGGCCGCTCTTCGACACCGCCGGCGCAAGGCCCCCGACGTGGTGTGGCACGAGTCGTACCTCCTCGGGCCACGCGACGTCACGCTCGTCGATGGCATCCCCGTGACACGGCCCGCCCGGACCGTGGTGGACCTCGCCGCCGTCACAGGCACGGATGACCTCCTGCGCGCCTTCGATGACGCGGTCCGGAGACGGCTCACCACGGTCGCGCAGGTCGCGTGCACCCTCGAACGACTCGGGCCACGCCGACCCGGAGTCGCCCGGATGCGTGAGGCCCTGGCGTGGCGAACCGGTGCGAGACCCGGCGACGCGGCGCGGATCCCCGAGAGCGACCTCGAGACGATGTTCGAGAACCTCCTGCACCGCGCGGGGCTGCCGAGCCCGACCCGACAGCACCCCGTACCGATCGCGAGCGGTCGCATCCTTCGGATCGACTTCGCCTACCCGCGCCTCCGCGTCGGGATCGAGCTGGCCGGGGCGCGGTACCACGCCGTTCCGGATCGCTGGCTCGCCGACATGGCTCGCCTGACCGTTCTCGGTGCGATGGGCTGGCAGATGCTGACGTTCGGCTGGACCGAGGTTCGCGACACACCCGACGTCACGGTTCAGGCGGTGCGCCACGCGCTCGAGCGCGCCGGGGCGGGGGCCGGGCACTGACCCTGCGGACGTGCGTCCCAGATGCACGTATACGCGGCTGTGGGACGCACGAAATGGGGTCAGGGCGTGGAGGCGGGGGGAGGAGGGTCGGGACCGCGGGTGGCCCCGGCACCGAGGAGTCGGAGCACCTCGTCGTCGGTGGTCTGGGTGAAGTCGTCGTACCACTGCCCGACGGCCGAGAACGCCGGCGGCGACTCGAGGCACACCACGTCGTCGGCGACGTCGCGCAGCGCGGCCACCGCCGCGGGCGGCGCCACCGGCACCGCGAGCACCACCCGGCTCGCACCGTGCGCCCGCGCGACCTCGAGCGCCGCCCGGGCGGTCCCGCCGGTGGCGATGCCGTCGTCGACCACCACGACCACGCGACCCGCCAGCGCCACCATGGGCCGGTCACCGCGGAAGCGGCGAGCGCGCCGCTCCACCTCGGCGCGCTCGCGTCGCTCGACCTCGGCGATCGCCTCCGGCGTCGCCCGGGTGAGCCGGACAACCTCGTCGTTGAGCACGCGAACGTCACCCTCACCGACCGCACCCATCCCCAGCTCCGGCTGGGACGGCACGCCGAGCTTGCGCACCACGATCACGTCGAGGGGCGCGCCGAGGGCCTCGGCGACCTCGGCCGCGACCGGGACGCCACCCCGGGGCAGCCCCACGATCACCGGCCGCTGGTCGCGAAGCGCCGCCAGCGCACCCGCCAGCCGGCGCCCGGCCTCTCGCCGGTCGCGAAACGCTCGCATCCCCCCTCCCCGGCTGCACCCTGACCCACTCTCGCGGGGCTGCTCCCCGGCTGCCCCCCGGCCGCCCCCCGGCCGCCCAGTGTCGCGCGCACAACCACCGCGCCCTACCGTCGCACGGGTGGACGACCTGGTCCGGGAGACCCACTCCGCGATCGTGGTGATGGTGGGCGACCGTGTCTACAAGGTCAAGAAGCCGGTTCGCCTGGCGTTCCTCGACTTCTCGACCGTCGCCGCCCGTCGGGCCGTCGCCGCCCGCGAGGTCGCGCTCAACCGACGTCTCGCCCCCGACGTGTACCTCGGGGTCGGCAAGTGGCACGCCCCGGACCGCACCGAGGCCGAGCCGGTCGTCGTCATGCGGCGGATGCCCGACGACCGGCGGCTCGCGTCGCTCGTCATCGACGGCCGAGCGACCCCCGCCCACATCCGCGCGCTCGCCCGGGTCATCGCGGCGTTCCACGAGCGTGCGGAACGATCACCGCGCATCGACACCGCCGGGCGACCCGACGTGGTCGCCCGCAAGCTCGCGACCGACATCGGCGAGGCGCGCGACGTCGCCCCCGGCATCCTGCCCACCGGCGGCCTCGACGTCCTCGACCGGCTGGGCCACCGGTACCTCGCGGGGCGCGCGCCGCTGCTCGAGGCGCGGGTCCGGGCCGGGCTCGTCCGTGACGGTCACGGCGACCTGCTCGCCGACGACATCTTCTGCCTCGACGATGGTCCCCGGATCCTCGACTGCATCGAGTTCGACGACCGGCTCCGGTGGGGCGACGTCCTCGCCGACGTCGCGTTCCTCGCCATGGACCTCGAGCACCTCGGCGCCCCGGCCCTGGCTCGCCAGCTCGTGGACGACTACACCGCGTTCAGCGCCGAGCACCACCCGACCTCCCTCGTGCACTACTACGTCGCGGCGCGGGCGCTCATCCGGGCCAAGGTCACCGCGGTGCGCGTCCGGCAGGGTGACGCCGCGGCCACACCCACGGCGCAGCGGCTCCTCGACCTCGCCGTCGACCACCTCCGTCGCGGCCGCGTCACCTGCACGCTCGTCGGTGGAGCGCCCGGCACGGGCAAGTCCACGCTGGCCGCCGCGCTCGCCGACCGGCTCGACGCCGTGGTCGTGTCGTCCGACGAGACCCGCAAGGACCTGGCGGGGATCCCCCGCCTCGAACGGGCCGACGCGGCGTACGGCGAGGGCCTCTACGACGACGCGCACACCGACGCGACCTACACGGAGCTGCTCCGGCGCGCCCGCGGGCTCGTCGAGCACGGGGTCAGCGTGGTCCTCGACGCGTCGTGGACCCGAGCCGCGCACCGAGGAGCAGCGACCGCGCTCGCCCACGCCACCGCGACCGACCTCACCCAGATCCGATGTGTCGCCCCGGCCGACGTCGTCGCCGCGCGCATCCGCGATCGGCGCGCGACGGCGACGCACGTCTCTGACGCGACCGACGCCATCTCCCGCGCCATGGCCACTGCGGCCGACCCCTGGCCCGACGCGATCGACGTGGACACCCGGGGCGCGCTCGACGAGAGCGTCGCCGTTGCGTGGCGTCAGATCGCGCGACGTCAGACGACGGCGTCGTCGTCGACCGCGACGATCAACCCGTAGTGCCCGTCGTAACGGCGGTACAGGACGCGGCCACGCCCTGCGTCGACGTCGACGAAGAACACGAACGGCGCGCCGGTCTCTTCGACGAGCGTCTCGGCATCCTCGAGCGAGAGGTGCGGCACCGGCTCGCGGTGGTGGGCCACCGGCGCGGCGATCGGCTCGTCGGGGAGCGGGCCCGCACAGGAGAGCTCGTAGCCCTCGAGCCCGCGCGCCACCACGCAGTCGACCTCGTTCGTGACGTCACGGAACAAGAAGAAGTCGTGGTCGAGCAGCTCGAGGTCCGCCACCGCCTCGTCCACCGACTGTGCGGCCAGAGCGAACGACTTGCGTACCACCACCTCGCACTCGTCGTTCGGGCGCGGGTAGTAGATCGGCCGTCGCGTCGGGGCGTCACCGTGGTGCCACGACTCGCCGTCGCGGTGACGCAGACGTGCGTCCTTGGGGCGGTTGGCGATCCGCTCGATCGACTGGCGGAGCCGCGTGTCGAGGAGATCGGCGGCCTCACGCTGCGCGGCTGCCGCCACGTGGGCCCGGACGAGCCGCCCGTTGCAGTCGAGCTCGGCCTTGGCCACCGACGGCCGGGGCCGTGCCGGGTCGGCCTCCTCACGGAGCTCGAGCCGGGCGAACAGCACGGGACCGGGTGCCGTGCGCGCCGCGTGCGTCAGCTTCTGCACCGCGTACTCGCGTTCGCCCGGCGTGACGTCGCCGACAACTCGGACGGCGATCTCGATGTCGTTGGTGCTCTCGGTCATGGATGGGATCCGCCCTGGGGGTCGACGGTTCTCGGAATCGTGCAGTCGCGCGCGGCTCACCGTGACCCGGCGCCGCGGTCGGACGCGTCAGATGCGCTGGAGGATGCTCGCGGTACCGAGTGAGCCGCCGCAGCACATGGTCACGAACGCCAGCTCACCGTCGGTGCGCTCGAGCTCGTGCAACGCGGTGGTGATGAGCCGGGCACCGGTGGAGCCGACCGGGTGGCCGAGCGCGATCGCGCCGCCGTTCACGTTCACCCGGTCGAGGTCGGGCTTGTGGACCTGCGCCCACGAGAGCACCACGGAGGCGAACGCCTCGTTGATCTCGAAGATGTCGAAGTCCGACATCGACATGCCCGAGCGGTCGAGCATCTTCGCGGTCGCGTCGACGGGCCCGTCGAGCAGGTAGTAGGGATCGGTCCCGACGACCAGCTGGTGGAGCAGGCGCGCCCGTGGGCGCAGGCCGAGCTCCCGGGCCTTGGCCTCGTCCATCCAGAGGACTGCGGCCGCGCCGTCGGAGATCTGCGACGAGGTCCCGGCGGTGTGGCGCGTCCCCTCGACCACCGGCTTGAGCTTCGCGAGGCCCTCCATCGTGGTGTCGCGCGGGCCCTGGTCGCGGGCGACCGTCTGGGTCTCGCCGGTGGGCTGGCCGTCGTCGCCGATCACGGGCGCCGCGATCGGTGCGATCTCGCGCTCGAAGCGGGCCTCGTCCCAGGCGACGCGGGCCTTGCGCTGCGAGTGGAAGCCCCACTCGTCGAGGTCCTCGCGGGTGAGGCCTCGGCGATCGGCGATGCGCTCCGCCGCGCCGAACTGGCCGTTGGGCGGGTCGTCGTAGGGGTAGTCGTCGCTCTTGTAGTGACCGGGGCCGTTGATGACGTTCGAGCCCAGCGGCACGCGCGACATCGCCTCGACGCCACACCCGATCGTGATGTCGGCCCCCCCGGCCACGATGAGCCCGGCGGCCATGTGGTTGGCCTGCTGCGAGGAGCCGCACTGCGCGTCGACGGTCGTGCACGCGGTGGAGTACCCCAGGCGGGCGCTGCCCAGCCATGCGTTGCGGGTGACGTTGGAGCCCTGCTCACCGGCCTGGGTGACGCAGCCGCCGATCACCTCGTCGACGAGCGTCGGCTCGATCCCCGCCCGGTCGACGAGCTCGCCCAGGCACGCCCGCAGGATCTCGGGCGCCTTGAGGCCCGACAGCCACCCGTTGCGCTTGCCGATCGGCGTCCGAACGGCTTCCACGATCACCGGTGTGCCCATGCGCGTCTCCCGTCGACTCCCCGAACCCGGGCCGAGCACCCCGGGTCGACCAAGGGCGACGAGTCTAGGATCCCCGCTGCCTTGGACACTTCTCCGGATCCCCGCGGCGCCATGACGCCCCCCGAGCCCGCACCGGAGCCGCCGGGGCGGCCCGTCCACAACCTCCACCCCGACGACGCGCTCCCCGACCAGGTGGCGGCGAGCCGCCGGGCGGCCGACGCGGCGCGGCGGGTGGTCGCGGGCCTCGCGGCCACGACGGTCGACGCGCCGACGCTGCACGAGGTCGCCGCGGCCCTCGACGGGCTCGCCGAGCGGCTCGCGCCGCACCAGCCCGCGAGTCGCTACGCCGCCACCGGCGGGCTGCACGGTGGCGTGGTCGCCGATGCCCACGTGTGGGAGTCGCACCCGTACATCGGGCCGTCGCATCCCCTCGCCCCGCCCCTGCGGATCGAGCGCCACGGCGACCGCGCGGTCGGCCGGGTGACCTTCGGGCACGTGTACGAGGGCCCGCCCGGGGCGGTGCACGGAGGGATGGTGGCGGCGATGTTCGACCTGGTCCTCGGCGCCGCCACGTCGATCGCCGAGAAGCCCTGCCTCACCGGCACCCTCACCGTCCGCTACCGCAAGGCCACGCCGCTGTACCGGGAGATCCGCTACGAGGCCTGGATCGAGCGGGTCGAGGAGCGCAAGGTGCTCGTCGCGGCGTCCTCCACCTGCGGCGGGGAGCTCGTCGCGGACGCCGAGGGCGTCTTCGTGCGCGTCGACACCCGCCGCTTCGACCCGCCACCGCCACCCGCATCGTCACCCTCGCCCGACGCCTGATCCCACCGCACTCACCGCCGTTGCCGCCCCCACCGGACGTCTGACCTCGCCGCCCCCACCGGTCCCCGGCCGCTCGCGCCGGCCCCGGATGCACCCGCGGAGGACCCCATGCCGATCCCCGAGCAGCGCGACCTCGAAGCCACCCGTCCGGTCCTCGCCGCCTGGCTCGCCGCGCACCTCCGCGCGACCGGCGTCGAGGTGGGGCCGATCCAGGGACCCGCGCTCACCGGCTTCTCGAACGAGACCCTGCTCTTCGACGCGACCTACACCCCCGCGGGACGCGGGGCGCGACGCACCGAGGGCTTCGTCGTGCGGGTGCAGCCCACCGCGCACACCGTGTTCCTCGAGTCGGACTTCGAGTGGCAGTACCGCGTCCTCGACATCCTCGGGACCTCCACCGACGTCCCGGTCCCTGTGGTGCGCGGGTTCGAGGCCGATGCGTCGATCCTCGGCGCACCGTTCTTCCTCATGGAGCGCATCGACGGCTGCCGGGTCCCGGCCGACAGCCCGCCGTACACGGTGGGTGGTTGGGTCCACGACGACGCAACCCCCGCGCAGCGACGAGCCCTCGTCGAGCACGGCCTCGAGGCGATGGCGAAGGTCCACGACCTCGACTGGGCGCGCCTCGGACTCGGCTTCCTCGACAAGCCCCGGTACGGCTCCCTCGGCTTCGAGCAGCAGCTGCGCTACTACGAGGCCGCGTTCGCCTGGGCCGCTGCCGGTGAGCCACAGCCGGTCGTCGGCGCGGCGCTCGACTGGGTGCGCGCCCACGCGCCCGCGTCCGACCCCGAGATCACCCTCTGCTGGGGTGACGCCCGCATCAACAACCAGCTCTTCGACGACGACCTCGCCGTGCGGGCGGTGCTCGACTGGGAGATGGTCACGCTCGCCGACCCGATGATGGACCTCGGGTGGTGGCTGTTCGTCGACCGCCACTTCCACGAGGGCTGCGCGCGACCGCGCCTCGACGGCTTCCCGACCCGGGACGCGATGGTCACGCACTACGAGGCGGCGTCGGGGCGGGCCGCACGCGACCTCGAATTCTACGAGGTGTTCGCCGGCGTACGCTTCGGCGTGGTGATGATGCGCATCAACAGCCTGCTGATCGAGTTCGGGCTGCTCCCGGCCGACTCCGACATGGGTCGCAACAACATCGTCACCCACGTCCTCGCCGACATGCTCGGGCTCCCGGAGCCCGGCGTGCTGAACCACGGCTGGGCGACCGGTGGCTGAGATCCCGCGCGACGGCATCGTCGACCTCATGGTCGGGCTGCCCCCGGCGCCCGGCGACCTGTCGTGGCGCGATCACCTGCGCCCGCTCCTCAAGGACGAGGACTCGCTCAGCGGGTTCATGCACCCGGCGTCGTACATGTTCAAGAACCTGCCGAGCGAGCGCTTCGCCGACGACCCGCCCCGCGCGGTGCTCGACGCGATGGACCGCTTCGGCGTGGAGCGCGCGCTCATCGGCGTGCACCCCGAGAACGACGTGTCGGTGCGCGCCCTGCGCGAGCACCCCGACCGGTTCTTCGGTGCGGTCGAGGTCGACCCCAACGCGGGGATGACCGGCGTGCGCGCGCTGCGTCGGGCGGTCGAGGACCTCGGCGTGAAGGCCGCCGCCGGGCTCCCCGTCGGCACCTTCCCCCAGCGCGCGGTCGACGAGCCGCAGTGGTACCCCCTCTACGCCACGTGCATCGACCTCGGCGTGCCGTTCATGCCCTGCATGGGCGTCCCCGGCAGGTGCTCGGCCCGGTGCATGAAGCCGTCCTCG
>BTUT01000024.1:0-15155 GCA_045862935.1 Acidimicrobiia bacterium | reverse complement strand
GACCTCCACGTCGCCGTCCACCATGGTGGCCTTCGTGAGCATCGGCGCGTTCGCCGCGAGCGCGACCTGGTGCCACGCGAGGCCCTGGTTGTCGTGCATCGCCTTGCCCTCGGTGAGCAGGTCGCGCATCGACGTGCCGGTGAGCTTGCGGAACCTCCACGCGTTCATCGCCGCACGCGGGTAGGCGGTGAGGCGGCCGGCGCGCTCGAGGTGCTCGACGAGCTTCGTGCGGATCACCCGTTGCGGGTACCCGTCGATGTGGGTGGTGACGACGGTCCCGGTCACCGGGGTCTTCAGGTACTCGGCCTTCACCGCGTCAGGGACGCGGCTCTCCTGGGTGAGCAGGAACCGGGTGCCCATCGCGATGCCCGATGCCCCGTACGCGAGGGCAGCCACGAGGCCGCGACCGTCGAAGAAGCCGCCCGCGCCGATGACCGGCACGTCGACGGTGTCGGCGACCTGGGGGAGCAGCAGGCTGGTGGGCACCGTGCCGGTGTGCCCGCCACCTTCGCCACCCTGGGCGATGACCGCGTCCACCCCGATCTGGGCGACCTTCTCGGCGTGACGCTGCGCGCCGACGGTGGGCATCACCACGAGGCCGGCGTCGCGGAGCTTGGTGATCAGGGGAGCGGACGGCGCCTGGGCGAAGCTGGCCACCCGCACGCCCTCGCGGATCATCACGTCGGCGCGCTCGAACGCGTCGGGCTGGTCGCCGCGCAGGTTCACGCCGAAGGGCTTGTCGGTGCGGCCGCGCACGTCCTTGATCGCGGCTTCGAACTCGTCACCGGTCATGGTGGCGCCGGCGAGGATGCCGAGACCGCCGGCGTTCGCGGTGGCCGACACGAGGCGCGGTCCGGCCACCCAGCCCATGCCGGTCTGCACGATCGGGTGCTCGACGCCGACGAGCTCGCAGAACCGCGTGCGCAGTGCCGGGTGGGCCATCAGTCGGGCACCTCGGCGGCGCGGGCGGTGCGCGGGTCGAGCACGTCCCGGATCAGGTGGAGCTCCTCCGCGGTGGGTGGGCGCGTGACCGGGACCGCGTCGGGGACGACGAGTGGGAAGCCGGTGAGCTCCTGCACCTCGTCCACCGTCACGCCCGGGTGCAACGACCGGATGCGCATCGCGTGGTCGGGCGTCTCGAAGTCGAACACGCCCTTGTTGGAGACGACGTGGTGCACGTGGTGGAACCGCGCCGTGGTGGGCCCGGCCGCGGCCGCACGGTCGTAGCCCACACCCGACACGCAGTCGACCCGCTCCACGAACACCCGCGGGCTGTGCGCCGGGACCCAGTAGCTCGTGGGGTGGTTCACGGTGTTGCCCGGTGCGCCCCGCACGCCGAGCAGCTGCGCCTTGGGGCGCGCCCAGTCGCCGATGCAGGCGATGTTCTGGTTGCCGAAGCGATCGATCTGCGTGGCACCCATCATCACGTGACGCTTGCCCGACCACACGATGTCGAACATCTTCCCGAACGGGAGCCACGCTTCCACCAGCGTGTCGGGGGCGAGCGGCGCACCGATGGCGAGCGGCGTGCCGAGCTGCACCGCGTCGCCGTCGCCGTAGACGAGGTCGGGCTCGAAGGTCAACGCCGCGAGCCGCGCGCCGATCGTGGGGATCGTCCCGATGGGGCTCGCGAGCACCTCGCCGCTCCCCCGCCACGCCTCGGCGCAGGCCACCGCACAGATCTCGGCCAGGGTCGCGTCCGTGGTTGCCGTGCTCACGACTGCACTCCGATCACGCGCCGGTAGTCGGCTTCGGGGATGTCGATGTACTTCGCGCGGAACTCGGCCCAGGCCTCCGGGCTCTTCGCCGAGTCGGCGTACTCCTTCTGGATCTGCTCGTCGCGCTGGTAGTCGGGAACGCAGTGCGTGAAGTGCGCGCCGTGGGGCGCCTCGACCACGCCGTCGGTGAACATCCGGTTGATGCGGATCGTCGACTCGGCGCCCTCGGCCAGGAACCCACCAGGCTCGACCACGCGCTCGCACGAGACGAACGTGCGGTCGGCAGCCATCGCGAACAGGTCGTCGAAGTACCAGTCGGGGCCGAGGTACTGCGCGTTCCCGCGCGCGTCGGCGCGGTTCGCGTGCAAGAGCGCGACGTCGAGCTCCAGCGCCGGCATGGCGAGGTACTCCTCGTCGGAGTACGGCGACCTGATGAGCTCCAGCCCCGGGTTGATCTCGGTGATCGCGGAGCCGAGCCCGGCGCGAGTCGGTAGGAAGTCGACCCGCATCGCCGCGGCGCGCAAGCCCCACTGGAGCATCCCCTCGTCGAGCTCCATCGCCTCGATGGCTCCGTTCTGGCGGGCGGCACGGAAGTGCGGCTCGAGCGGGATCGAGTCGAGCGACACGAAGCCGTACACGGCCTTGCGCAGCTGTCCCGACGCGCACAGCATCCCGACGTCCGGTCCGCCGTACGCCACCACCGTGAGGTCCCGCAGACTGGAGCGGAGGATCGCGCGCACGATCGACATCGGCTTGCGCCGCGATCCCCAACCTCCGATGCCGATGGTCATGCCGTCGCGCAGCTCGGCGACGACGTCCTCCTCGGTCATCCGCTTGTCGGTTCCACCGCTCAACTCGGATCCTTCCTTCGCTCCGCTCACCGGGAGCCCGGGGCCGGGCACCCACGCGGCGGGACGGGGCTGGGGCGTGCTACGTCGTGGCGATCACGCAGGAGCCGTGGCCGAAGAGGCCCTGGTTGATCGAGAGCCCTACGCGCGCGCCCTCGACCTGGCGGTCGCCGGCCTCGCCCCGCAACTGCCACGTGAGCTCGCACACCTGGGCGATGGCCTGGGCGGGGATGGCCTCGCCGAAGCAGGCGAGACCGCCGCTCGGGTTCACCGGCACCCGCCCGCCGAGCGCCGTCGCGCCGGAGTGGAGCAGCGCCTCGGCGCCGCCCTCCGGGCAGAGGCCGATGTTCTCGTACCAGTCGAGCTCGAGCGCGGTCGAGAGGTCGTAGACCTCGGCGAGGTGCAGGTCGTCGGGGCCGAGGCCGGCCTCCTCGTAGGCGGCGGCCGCGATCGAGTCGCGGAACGACCGCTCGGGGAGCGCCGCACCCACCGCGGAGTCGGTGGCGATGTCGGGCATGTCGAGGTAGGTGTTGGGGTACTGCGGCGTGACGGTGGAGATCGCGGCGATCCGGACCTGGCGGTCACGGTCGGCGCGCGACGCGGCGTAGTCGGCGCTCGCGAGCACGAGGGACGCGGCGCCGTCGCTCGTCGCACAGATGTCGACGAGCCGCAGCGGGTCGGCCACGATGGGCGATTCCGCGATCTCGTCGAACCCGAACTCCTTTCGGTACCGCGCGTTCGGGTTGATGAGGCCGTGGCGGCTGTTCTTCACCTTCACGGTCGCGAAGTCCTTGGCGGTGGCGCCGTAGCGCTCCATGCGGCGCCGGGCGTAGAGCGCGAAGTAGGTGGGGTTCGTCGCTCCGAGGATGCGGAACCGCAACCAGTCGGGGTCCTCGGGCCGGTCACCGGGCAGCGGCCCGAAGAAGCCCTTGGGCGCGGTGTCGGCCCCGACCACGAGTGCGACGTCGCAGCGCCCGGCCTGGATCTGTGCGCGCGCCTGATCGATCGCGACTGCACCCGACGCGCACGCCGCGAAGCTGCTGGACACCCGCACGCCGCGCCAGCCGAGCGCCTGCGCGAACGTCGAGCCCGAGACGTAGCCCGGGTAGCCGTTGCGCATCGTGTTGCCCGCGGCGAGGAAGCCCACGTCGTCCCAGTCGAGCCCGGCGTCGGCGAGCGCGGCGCGCGCCGCCACCACGCCGTACTCCACGAAGTTGCGACCCCACTTGCCCCACGGGTGCATCCCCGCGCCGAGGATCACCACCTCGCTCCCGCTCACGATGCCACCTCCTCGACCGGACGCCACTTCCACACCGTGTGCACCGCGTCCTCGCTCTCGTAGAGCGGCTCGACGACGAGCTCCATCGCCTGCCCCGCGCGCAGTCCGCTCATGTCGGTGCCCGACGCGACCTGGCCGAGGACGATCATCTGCTCGACGTCGAGGTGCACCGCGGCCACGCCGTAGGGCTCGAACGGCTCGGTCGCCGGATAGGGCGGCGGCGGTGCATACCGGTTGTCGGTGAACGACCACAGCGTCCCGCGGGTGGACAGCTCGACGTCGGCGAGGTCGGGAGCCCCGCACGCGGGGTTGCGACAGAACGAGTACTGCTTCGGGAAGAAGTACGCGCCACAGCTCGCGCACCGCCCGCCGAGCAGTCGCGGGCCCCGGTCGGCCGAGTCGGTGAAGTACCCCTCGATGACGGGCACCTGCGGCTTCGCGCGCTCGCTCACGATCCGCTCCCCTCGGTCCCGAGCAGCTCCGTGCCCCCGCGCAGGTCGGCGTCGCGCTTGTCGACGAACGCCTGGCGCAGCTCGTCGGAGTCACCCCAGAGGTTGAGCTCGAACGTGAACCCCTGCTCGTAGCGGTAGCTGCGCTTCACGTCGACCGGGTCGATGCCGTTGATCGACTCCTTCGCCCGGCGGATCACCAGCGGGCTCTTGGCCGCGATGACCTGTGCGATCTCCCGGGCCGCGTCCATGAGCTCGGCGCGGGGCACGACCCGCTCGACCGTCCCCCACTCCAGGAGCTGCTGCGCGGAGATCATCGAGCCCGTGAAGTACATGGCGCGCATCTTGTGGGTGGGGACGAGGCGCGCGAGGTGCGTGGCGACGCCGAGCGCACCACGATCGACCTCGGGGAGCCCGAACGTCGCGTCGTCGGCCGCCACGATGATGTCGGCGTTACCCGCGATGCCCACCCCACCGCCGAGGCAGTAGCCGTGGACCGCCGCGATCACCGGCACCTCGCAGTCGTACACCGCGGCGAACGTCTCCCAACAACCCCGGTTCACCCCGATGAGGGACGCCTTCGTGGGGTCGGCCGCGAGCTCCTTGATGTCGACCCCGGCCTGGTAGCCGTTGATCTCGGGGTTCGCGGCCACGATGACCGCCCGCACCTCGGGATCCCGGCCGTGACGCCGGATCGTGTCGGCCAGCTCGTACCAGCCGGCGACGGGCAGCGCGTTCACCGGCGGGTTGTCGATCACCACCTCGCCGACGTGGTCGCGCACTTCGCTTCGAATCACATGCCGGAGCGTAGTCTTCGGCCTCGTGAGCCCATCCAACCCCCTCGACTTCACCGGCAAGGTCGTGATCGTCACCGGCGGATCCCGCGGCATCGGCCGGGCCATCACCGAGGCCTTCCTCGGAGCCGGCGCCGACGCGGTGATCTGCGGCCGGAACGAGCCCGACTCGCTCCCGAGCGCCGGGGGCCGCAGCGCAGTCTTCGTCGCGGCCGACGTCCGCGAGCCCGACGACGCCGAGAAGGTCGTCGCCGAGGCCGTGCAGCGCTTCGGCCGGGTCGACGTGCTGGTGAACAACGCGGGCGGAGGCCCTCCGGCCGACAGCGCGACCGCGTCGCCGCGCTTCTCCACCTCGATCATCGCGCTCAACCTCGTGGCTCCGCTCGTGTTCGCCCAGCGTGCGAACGCCGTCATGCAGGACCAGGACGGCGGTGGCGTGATCATCAACATCGCCAGCGTGAGCGGGATCCGCCCGTCACCGGGGTCCGCGGCCTACGGCGCCGCGAAGGCGGGCCTCCTGAACCTCACCCAGACCCTCGCGGTGGACTACGCCCCGAAGGTGCGGGTCGTGGCGGTGACCGTGGGCTACGTGCGCACCGAGCAGGCCCATCTGTTCTACGGCGACGAGGACGGCATCGCGGCGGTGGGTCGCACGATCCCACTCGGGCGGATGGCCGAGGTGTCCGACATCGCCAACGCGTGCCTCTACCTCGCGTCGCCGCTCGCGTCCTACGTCAGCGGCACGTCGCTGCTCGTGCACGGCGGCGGCGAGAACCCCGCGTACCTCGAAGCCTCCACCGGCGACGTCAAGGGCTGACGGATTCGAGCACGACCACGGGCGTCTCGATCGCCCGTGAGTCGGCGTAGCCCTGGATCTCGGGTTCGATCTCCAGCCAGCGCCGCCACCGACGGTCGCGTTCGGCACCGGTCACCCGGATCGCGCGCACTCGACGGGGGCTCTGGCCAGCGACGTGGACGACCGCCTCCGGGTGAGCCTCGGGGTTGAGCCGGTGGAGCAATCGGTGCGCATGCCAGAAGGCGTGCTCGAACCACGCCGGCGGGAGCTTCGGGGCGCGGGTGGGTTCGGAGTTCAGGGCGTGCTCCTTCGCGTGCACCGAGGTCGGCGGTCCCTCAGCGGTCCGGGTGGGGCACCTCGACGACCACGAGCCCGTCGATGCCGACGAAGTCCTCGGCGTTGCAGGTGTGGAGCGGAAGGTCGTTCGCAACGCACACGGCCGCGATCATCGCGTCAGACGCGCGTGCTGAGGCCTTCCGGCCCGATCGCCGCAAGGAGGCAGCCACCTGCCCGAAGCTGCGCGCGGCGGGAGCATCGAAGGGAAGCGGGTCGAAGTCGGCCTCGGCCTGCTGGAGGTGCGCTTGGCGCGCGGCTCGCTCGGTGTCGCTCGCCGCGACGAGCGGGCCCACCGAGAGCTCGGCGAGCGTGATCGCGGTGATCAGCGGTTCGTCCGGCAGCGTGTCGGGCGCGACGATCCGTGCGAGGAGGATGAGCGTGCTCGTGTCCAGGACACCACGCGCCATGTCACAGCGACCCCTCGATCACCGCATCCAGGTCCCGGCGAAGCCCTGATGGATCCACGGCCGGGAGCCGCGCCCAGCGCCGGACGAGCTCGTCGAGGGGGACCGGTGCCCGCTGGAGCGCCACGAGCTCGGCAACCGGCTTGCCGCTGCGGGTGATCGTGAGCCGCTCACCGCGCTGCGCTCGCTCGACGACCTCGCCACCGTGGTTCCGGAGGTCCCGGATCGAGACGTCGGCCATCAGGTGACTGTATCACGCGTGATACGAATCCTGGCGAGCGCGGGTCTACGGGTGCTGCGAGGACACCGACACCACCTCGCCGGTCATGTACGACGCGTAGTCGCTGGCGAGGAACACGATGACGTTCGCCACCTCCCACGGCTCCGCGGCGCGCCCGAAGGCCTCCCGCGTGGTGAGCTCGGCGAGCAGCTCGTCGGTGGTGACCTTGGCGAGGAACGGGTGCATGGCGAGCGACGGCGACACGGCGTTGATGCGGATGCCGTGGGGCGCAGCCTCGATCGCCGCGCAGCGGGTGAGCGCCATCACGCCCGCCTTCGCCGCCGCGTAGTGCGCCTGGCCCTCCTGGGCGCGCCACCCGACGACCGACGCGTTGTTCACGATCGCCCCGGAGCCCTGGGGGATCATGCGGTGCAGCGCGGCCCGGGTGCAGCGGAACGTGCCGGTGAGCGTGACGTCGAGCACCGCCGACCACTGGTCGTCGGTCATGTCGACCACGTTCGCGGTGCCGCCGAGCCCGGCGTTGTTCACCAGCACGTCGACGCGACCGTGCGCGTCGATCGTCGCGTCGAGGAGGCGTTGCACGGCGCTCTCGTCGGTGACGTCGCACACCACCGCGAGCGGCTCCCGGCCGACCGCCGACGCGAGCTCGGCAGCCGACTCGCCGAGTCGCCGCTCGTGGTGGTCGCTCAGCACCACGGTCGCGCCCTCCTCCGCGCAGCGCTTCGCCGTCGCGAAGCCGATGCCGGTGCCGGCCGCAGCGGTGACCACGACCACCTTCCCGGCGAGGAGCCCGTGCGGGGGCGGGTACGTCGGCACACTCGTCACGTTCGGCTCCCTCGGGTCCGACTCACACCTTCGGCTCGGGCGGCAGCCCGAGCGCCCGCTCGCCGATCACGTTGCGCTGGATCTGGTTCGCTCCGCCGTAGATGGTGTCCGAGCGCGTGAAGAGAAACAGCCGCTGGGCGGCGCTGAGCTCGTAGGGTGCCGCGTCGGCGACGAGCGCCTCGGGGCCGAGCACGTCGACGGCCAGCTCGCCCATCGCGCGGTGCAGCGTCGCCCAGTAGAGCTTGTGGACGCTCGTGAGCGGCGTCATCTCACCGCCCTCGAGGGAGGTCATCGAGCGCAGCGCGTTGTACCGCATGACCCGGAGCGCCGCCCAGACGCCGGCGATGCGCTGGCGCATGGCCGGATCGCGGGTCACCCCGCGCCGCTCGGCTGCGGCGATGATCTCGCGCAGCTCGTTCTCGAACCCGAGCTGCTGGCCGAGCGTGGACGCGCCCCGCTCGAAGGCGAGGGTCCCCATCGCGACCTTCCATCCGCCGTTCACCTCGCCGACCACGTTCTCACGGGCCGTGCGCGCGCCGCTGAAGAACACCTCGTTGAACTCGGAGGTGCCCGTGATCTGCTCGATCGGCCGGATCTCGATGCCCGGCTGGTCCATCGGGACGAGCAGGTAGGAGATGCCCTTGTGCTTCGGGGCGTCGCGGTCGGTGCGGCAGAGCACGAAGCACCACTGCGACCAGTGGGCGAGCGACGTCCAGACCTTCTGCCCGTCGATCACCCACTCGTCGCCGTCGAGCTCGGCCCGGGTCGCCACGTTCGCGAGGTCGGACCCGGCGTTGGGCTCCGAGTACCCCTGGCACCAGATCTCGGTGCCCTGGAGGATCGGGGGCAGGAACCGCTGCTTCTGGGCGTCGTTGCCGTAGTGGATGATCGTGGGCCCGAGCAGGCCCTCACCGACGATGCCGACCTTCCCCGGCCCGCCCGCGCGCGCGTACTCCTCGTAGAAGATCACCTGCCGGGTGAGCGAGAGCCCGCGGCCCCCGTACTCCCGGGGCCACGCGATGCCGTTCCAGCCCGCGGCCCCGAGCGCCTGCTCCCACGCGAGACGCTCCTCGAACAGGGCGTGCTCGTCGCCCGGGCCTCCTCGCCCGCGGACGACCGCGAACTCGCCCTCCAGTCGGCTCGTGAGCCACTCACGCGCCTCGGCCCGGAAGGCTTCGTCCTCGGCGCTGAATCGAAGGTCCATCGAGGTGAATCCTGTCCGGCGAAGGCGCGCAACCTAACACCCGCGCAACGCCCGCGGCGGCTCGGGGCCACCCGGGTCGCGGGCCCGCGGCGGCTCGGGCCACCCGGGTCGAGGGCCCGCGGCGGCCGCGATCGGGCACCGTCGGGCGCGTGGCTGCGGTCAGCCCGCCAGGTACCGGCGCAGGGCGCGGCGCACCGCAGGACAGTCGTCGGGGTCGGGCAGGGCACGCCACGCGGGCTCGAGCGACTTCGCGAGACTCGGGACCTGCCACGGCGAGGCGAGCACCTGCACGACACGCTCGGCGGTCCGCCACCCCGACCGGGTGTCGACCGGCGCCCCGCGCAGGACGCGCCCGACGACCCGCTCGGTCGCGGCGTCGCCGAGCAGTCCGCCGTGGAACGCGGGCCGCACGACGTAGGGGATCTCGACCGTCGCGGGCACGGGCGCGCCGAGGCCGGTGTCGACCGGCAGCACCGCGAGCTCGCGCACACCGGGCGCGCGGCAGCGCAGCAACCCCTGGAACAGCGGGGCGTGCTCCACGATCGACCGGAACAGCGGCGTGTCCGAGCGCACCTCCACCGGACCGAGGCCCCCCACCACCGCGCCCACGAGATCGAGGGCGGAACCCGGCGCGACGCCCCATCCGACGCGCCCGGCGATCGGGTAGGAGACCCGCCCCGGCTCCACGAGCGGGCTGAGCACCACCGCCGCCCGAACCGGCGCGCGGGGCGTGCCGAGCAGGTACGTGAGCGCGACGAGCGCCCCCTCGCTCTCCGCCACGATGGCGACGCGCTCACCGGTGGCATCGGCGAGGGCGTCGACCTGCTCGGACATGCGCCGCGCCAGCTCCCGTACGGAGGCGTGCGTGGCCCTCCGGCCGTACGGCCGCGGCCGGCCCCGGTCCGAGAGCCCGGCGTACGAGAAGCGCGTGAGCGGGGCGTCGACGTCGATCCAGCGCCGGGTGACCCCGTCCCAGCGGGAGTTGAACCCCTTCACCACGAGCACGGGCGCGCCGGGCCCACCCTCGGCCGCTCGGGGCAGGGGACGGCGCTCCTCCTCCAGTGCCAGCGCCACCGCGAACCCGACGGCGGCCCCACCGACCACCAGCGCGAGGATCCCCGAGAGTGCCACGACGCCGAACGGTCGGCCGGGCGCCGCGGCCCGCGGGGCCACGGCGTGGACGATCCGCAGCCAGCACCAGCCGTTCACCAGGCCGGCAACCGCCGCCGCGGGCCAGCGAGCCCACGCCGGACCGGCGGCCATGACGCCGCCGAGGACGGTGGCGGCGCCCACCGCCACCGCGACCGCGCCGACGCTCGCCCGCGTCGGGCGGATGCGCCACCAGGACGTGGTGACCGCCGCGTGGTGCACCACCAGCGAGATCATGACCACGACGGGCACCGCGACGATCCAGGTCCACGACAGGGCCACCACGGCCGTGGCGAAGGCCAGCACCACCCAGGGGGCCACGAGGGCGGCGCCCACGGCGGTGGCCCACCCGGCGCGCCGGACGAGCTCCCGGGCTGGTGGCCGGGGCAGCGTCTCGGGCCACGCGAGGCCGACGAGCACCGCGGTCACCCCGGTGCGCCACAGCGCGAACCCGCCCAGCGCCGCGAGGAACGCGAACCACGACGGCGTGTAGACCGCGATCCAGCGCAGGTCGTGGAAGAGGTCGAGCGGTGCGGGCGCGCTCACCTGGGGCGCGAGCGCCAGGCCCGTGAAGGGTCCGAGCACGCTGAGCACCAGCGTCTCCGCGAGCGCGAGCCCGGCAGTCACCGACGCGAGCTGCGGCCGATCGCGCAGGCGCGGCCCGGGCTCGGTCATGCCGACCGATGTTGTCAGCCCGGCGTGCCCGCCCGGAGGTCGAGCGCGACGGGCGCCTGGCGCAGCATCCCGAGGCGCAGGCCGGCGACGATCGTGCCGGAGACGAGGGCGACCAGCGCGGTGACGGCGAACGCGGTGCGCATCCCCACCGACACCTCGCCCGCGAGGACGGCGATCGTGGCGATGTTGAGGAACGAGTGCACGACCACCGCCGGGAGCAACGCTCCCGTGCGCAGCACCGCATACCCGAGGAGCACGCCGAGGCTGGCGAACGGGAGTGCCGTGAGCGTGCCGCTCATCTGCGCGACGTGCCCGGGCAGCAACGTGAAGATGAGGCCCCCGGCCAGCAGTGCCGCGATCCCCGGGATCGGTCCCCAGTCCTCGGAGTTGCGCCAGGGTCGCCCGAGCACCTTCGCGACGACCGCGCCCACCACGATCAGCACCGCCAAGCGGTAGACGAGCTCCTCGCCGAGCGCGGCCGTGACGAGCCCGATGGCCTCGGCCGTCCCCCCGATCTTCACCGAGTAGCTGGCGGCCGCGTACACGAGGGCCGCGGAGCTCACCGCGAGGAACTCCCGCCAGGCCCGCCGGTTCGCGGGGTCGAGCCCGAGTCGGCGCAGCCCCACGGCGATCGCGAGCGCGAGGCCGAGGGGCAGCGCCGGCGACACCGGCACGCGACCCAGCATCCCGAGCGACACGTCCGCCCAGGCGGTGGCGACGTCGACCACGACCGTCACGAGCGCGAGGATCACGATGGGGACCGAGAGCGGCCAGCGGGTCCAGCTGCGCCAGCGCCAGCTCCACCGCTCGGGGGCGTGCGCCGAGCCGTCGGGCCCCGGGTGCTCGGCCCCGCGCACCGGGTGATCGGGCGCATGCGCCGGGCGCTCGGGCGCCGGGCGCGCGCGCCGCGGCGACACCGGTCCGGGTGACCCGTCGATCGCGTCCGGCGGCACCGGCGCGCTGGCCTGCATCGTCTCGCTCTCCCGGCCTCTCGACCCGATGTGCCCTCGCCCTTGCGACCGCTCTCCGCGGCTGCCCCACCACTCATTGTGGTGCACGCGGGGCTCCGCGTCCAACCACCCGCTGAGACCGCGCTCAGGCGAGGTGGCGCCCGAACCAGTCGAGCGCCCGGCTCCAGGCGTCACTCGCCGACGCCTCGTGGTAGTCCGCCCGGGCATCGCAGTGGAAGCCGTGCCCGGCGTCGGGATAGCGCACGATCTCCGTGTCGACCTCGGCTGCCGCCAGCGCTTCCCGGAGCCGCTCGACGTCGGCGACGGGGATCGACGCGTCCTGGTCGCCGAACAGACCCAGCCACGGCGTCGCCAGCGCACCGGCGTGCTCGAGCAGGGACGGGAAGGGCAGTGCCCCCTTCGTGGCGATGCCGCCCCCGTAGAAGCCCACACCCGCACCGAGGGCCCGCTGGAGCGAGACGAGGAAGGTCACCCTCCCCCCGAAGCAGAAGCCGACGATGCCGATCCGGCGGTCCGAGCACCCGGACGCACGGAGATGGTCGAGCGCGGCGTCGGCGTCGGCGAGGATGCCCGCGTCCGTCAGGCCCTCGAACATCGGGAAGATCGAAGCGATGTCCGTGTAGTCCTCGATCGCCCCACCCCCGGCTCGGTGGAAGAACGCCGGCGCGATCGCGTGGTACCCCACGCCCGCGAAGCGGTCGACCACGCTGCGGATGTGGGCGTTCACACCGAACGCCTCCTGCACGACGATCACGGCGCCGCGGGCGGCCCCATCGGGAACCGTCTCGTAGGCGGTCATCGGTCCGTCGGCGGTGTCGAGGACGAGGTCATGGCCGGTCATCTGCGGGACCTCCGGTCGGGTTCGGTGATCGCGGTGAGGACGTCGTCGAGCACCGGTGCCAGCCGGGCGGCGACGTCGGCGTCGTCCTCGACGAGGTAGTCGTGGGGGATGACCACGAGGGGCAGATCGCCGAGACCGAGGCTGCGCGCCACGGCGCGCGCGGCCGTGACGAACGGCTCGGTCACGAACGTGACGGTGGGGATGCCCCGCCGTTCGAGGGCCACGGCGTCGAGCACACTGCCCGACGTGCACGACCCTCACTTCGCGAGGCCGTTCACCACCGCGGAGCACTCGGCGTAGCGCGCGAGGAGCACGTCATCGGCCCGTCGCGAGAGCACCGGCTTGAACCCCGTGAAGGTCTCGGCGACCCCGAGACGCGCGCGCAGCCAGCCCTCGAGCACCTCGGCGTAGCGCGCGAACGAAGGGCCCGACACCCGGCCCGGCTCGTTCACGAGGAAGCCGACACGCTCCAGCTCCGCGACGCGGGGCGCGAGCACCCCGGTGTCGATCGTCGCCGGCGCACCCCGCGGGTCGACGAGCTCGATCACGGGTCCACCTCCCGCGTGACCGCGAACCCACCCAGGTGGCCCCATCCCGGGCACACGGCCGCCCACGGGATCGAGTCGCCCCCCGCGACCACGAGGTGGATGGCCGACGGCTCGGCGACCACCGGCACGAGCGTGTCGTCGTTGCGCTGGTCGACCCACTCGGGCCACCACTCGTAGAAGAACGCGGGGTCGTCGCTCGGACGCAGCGGGCCCCGGGGGCGAAGTTCGCCGAGGCGGCGGCGTGCGCGCGTGAACAGCTCGTGCTGCACGTCGCCGCGGGTGAGCCCGGACGCGGCGAGGTGCCGGGCCTCCGACGGCGAGAACGCGACGAGGCACTCACCCATGGTGTGGGTGTTGTTGTTGCCCAGCGCGCGCATCACGTCGGCCACCCGATCGAGGCGCTCGGGGGGATCGTCGTTCGCGCCCCAGAACGCCGCGCTCTGGGGCGCCTCGCAGGCGAACACCGTGACGGCGTCGTGATCGGTGGGAATGCCGCGCGCGGCGGCGAGCGTGGGCCACGGGGACACGCGGGCGACCTCGCCGATCGCGATCCCGAGCCGACCGGCGTGCCCGAACACCTCCTTCACCGGCTCACCCGGGAGCGCGCCGCCGCTGTTCCACAGCACGAGGCGCACGGCACGACCGATCGCGTGCGACGCCCGCGATCCGCTCGCGCCGAACACCGACTCCGCGCGCGCGATCCCCAGCGCCTCCACACAGGGCCCCGACACGACGATCAGCGGTGCGCAGCCGTGGGTGGTGCACTGGACGCCCCGCAGGTTGAACCGCTCGTCGAGCATCGCCTCGATCGCGGCCGTGATGATCGGCAGGTGCTCGGGCAGCGCGCCCGCCATCACCGCGCACGCCGCGACCGTCCCGAGCGTCGCGACCCGGTCGGCCGGCGGGATCGCGCCGATCACCTCGTCGGCGTCGCGTCCCGACGCCGCGAGCATCGCGTCCACTCGCGCTCGGGTCGGCGGGAACGTCGGCAGACCGTCGGTGAGGCGCAGCCGGTACGACACCTCGGGCCACTCGTCGAGCGAAGCCAGGCTCCCGAGGGTCTCGTTCCCGTTCGGCGGACCACCGCTCACACCGGCAGCCTACGATGCCCGCCGCGCCCACCCGCCGTGATCCCCACCACGACCCGATCACGCCGTCACGGTCCTCCGCCCCGACCGCATCGCCCCCAGGAGTGGCTCCATGGAATTCGGCATCTTCATCCAGGGCCACCTCCCCGGCCCGGCGGCCCACGACTCCCAGGCCGAGCACCGGATGCTCTTCGACGAGATCGAGTACGTGAAGTGTGCCGACGCACACAACTGGAAGTACGTGTGGATCTCCGAGCACCACGCGCTCACCGAGTACAGCCACATCTCCGCGAGCGAGGTCTACGCCGGATACCTCGCGGCGGTCACCGATCGCATCCACCTCTGCTCGGGGATCTTCAACCTCAGCCCCCGCGTGAACCACCCGGTGCGCAACGCCGAACGTGCGGCGATGCTCGACCACCTCACGAACCGCCGCTTCGAGTTCGGCACGGGCCGCGGCGCGGGGTCCCACGAGGTCGCCACGTTCAACATCCACGACACTTCGTCCACACGAGCGGAGTGGGACGAGGTGATCTGGGAGATCGTGAGGATGTGGGAGCGTGAGGACTACACGTTCCACGGCGACCACTTCGCCATGGACACGCCGCACAACGTGCTGCCCAAGCCCTACGCGCCCGGCCACCCGCCGATCTGGGTCGCGTGCGGCAACCCGGCCACCTACCGGAAGGCCGGTGAGCACGGCATCGGCGCGATCGGGTTCAACTTCTCGCCGATCACCGAGACGACCGGTCTGATCCAGGAGTACAAGGAAGGCATCGCCGGGTGCACCAACCCGGTCGGGCAGTTCGTGAACGACAACGTGATGCTCACCAACGCCGTGAAGTGCTTCGAGGACCGGGACAAGGCGAGGGCGCTCGCCACCCGACCGCCCGGGAACTACGTCTACTCGCTCGTGTGCCTGTACCACGACACCTTCCCGAAGCGCCCCGGCTCCCCCACCTGGCCGGAGCCGCCCACGGTGCTGCCAC
>BTUT01000023.1:0-15160 GCA_045862935.1 Acidimicrobiia bacterium | reverse complement strand
CGCGGCTCACGCACCTCGACCACGTCCTCGTCGCCGGCGTCGAGGAGTCGGAGTCGGGTCGCGCGTGGTCGTCCCTCCTGGCGGCCGCCCCCGCCGACTGTGCCGACCGGCTGCGCACGCCACCCCCGAGCTTCCTCGCCGGTCTCGCGTACACGTCCGGCACGACGACCGGACGCCCCAAGGCGGTGCGCGCCCGCAGCGAGCACCAGGGGCGACAGGTCGACTACCACGCGATGTTCGGACTCGACGAGCGAGACCGGATCATGTTCGTGACCCCGGTGTTCCACGGCAACGCGATGGGCGCCTGGATGGCGGCGATCGCGTACGGTGCGAGCGCGGTGTTCCAGCGGCGGTTCTCGGCTCGCTCGTTCTGGCGGGTGGTCGACACCTATCGACCCACCGTGCTCTTCACGCTGGCGCCGATCGTGAACATCCTCATGGCCCGTCCGCCGTCTCCCGGCGAGCGGTCGCACTCGTTCCGGGTGATGATCGTGCTCGGGTCGGGCGCGAGCGCGGCGGCGATCGAGGAGCGGTTCGGCGCGCCGGTCATCGACTGGTACGGGATGACCGAGGCCGGCACCGGGACCTACACCCCGCTCGGAGAGGCCCGCCGCCCGGGCTCCGCCGGAAAGCGCTTCCCGGGCTCGAGCATGCAGGTGCTGCGCGAGGACCTCTCCGTCGCCGACCCGGGAGAGGCGGGTGAGGTCGGGTTCCGACTCGAGGACATCCACTTCGACGGCTACGCCGACGACGACGAAGCGACCACAGCCGCGATCCGCGACGGCTGGTTCCTCACCGGCGACATCGGGTACTTCGACGCCGACGGCTACTTCTACTTCGTCGACCGTCGCAAGGACGTCGTGCGGCGCGGCGGTGAGAACGTCTCGAGCGTCGAGGTCGAGACGGTGCTGCGCGAGCACCCAGGTGTGGCCGACGTCGCGATCGTCGCGAAGCCCGATCCCGTGCTCGGAGAGCGCATCGTCGCGTTCGTCGTCGCGAGTGGTGATGCCGACGCGCCCGTGAGCGCCGACGACTTCCGCGCGTTCGCGCGTGACCGGCTCGCGGCGTTCAAGCTCCCGGACGAGGTGTTCCTGGTCGAGGCCCTGCCGCGCACCGCCACCGGCAAGATCGAGAAGTTCCGCTTGCGGCGCGGGCTCACCGGCGACCCGTCGAGCTGAACCCGGCCCGGATCACAGGAGGGCCGCGATCGCCTCCTCGTGCTCGTCGAGGGTGCCGAACGCGCTCGCGAGCACGTACGCGCGCTTCGCGTACAGGTGGGCGTCCACCTCCCAGGTGAACCCCATGCCGCCGTGCACCTGCACGCAGTCCCGCGCGTTGTCGCCCGAAGCCACGGTGGCGAGCACCCGAGCGGCCGAGGCCGCTCGTGCCGGATCGCCCGCCTCGGGATCGTCGAGGCACGCGCCCGCGAAGTAGACGATCGCCCGAGTCACCTCGACCCGGCTGGCCATGTCGGCACAGAGGTGCTTCACCGCCTGGAACGCGCCGATCGGTCGGCCGAACTGCTGGCGCTGCTTCGCGTAGGCGACCGCGAGGTCGCACGCACCGGCCGCGACTCCGAGCTGCAGCGCCCCGGTGAGCACCGCACCCCGCAGCCGCCACGCGCGCGCGTCATCCGCATCCCCGATCTGCTCGCCCTCGCGCGCGACGGGGGTCAACGGATCGAGCGGCGGCACCGCCACGAGGTCGAGGGCTCCGGGATCGACGCGCCACAACCCACGGTCGTCGACCACCACGAGCGTGTCGATCACCGCCGGCCACTCGACGAGCACCGGCGGCGCGCTCCGCTCCACCACGCCGGCCGCACACCCGCCGCTCACCGCGTGCTCCACGACGCCGGCCGCGAGCGCAGTGCCCACCAGCGGACCCGGGACGAGGCGGTGCCCGAGCTGCTCGAAGGCGATGACCGCGTCGGCCCAGCCGAGCCCCACGCCACCCTGGGCCCCGGGCACGGGCAGGCCGAACACGCCCGCGTCGCCGAGCTCCCGCCACCGGGCCGGGTCGGCCCCGCCCGACGCCTCGAGCTCGCGCACCACCGCCATGGGGAACCGACCGTCGAGGAACCGCCGCAGCCCGTCGGCGAGCGCCGCCTGATCGGCAGAGAGTTCGAAGTCCATCCCCCAGCCGGTCTAGCAGGCCGCTGCCTAGAGTTCCCACGGCCGTCGCCCGACACCAGGGAGCGCCCATGGCCGGCACCGCTGCGCCCAACCCGTACCTGACCGGCAACTTCGCACCGGTCGACCACGAGACCACGGCGTTCGACCTGCCGGTCACCGGCACCATCCCGGACGCGCTCGACGGCCGGTTCGTGCGCATCGGTCCGAACCCCGTCGGCCCGATCGATCCCCACACCCACCACTGGTTCACCGGCACCGGCATGGTCCACGGGGTCCGGCTCACCGCGGGGCGCGCCGCGTGGTACCGCAGCCGCTACGTGCGCTCCGACCGGGTCACCGACGCGATGGGCTGGCCACCGGTGGCCGGGCCCCGCCATGGCCTCGGCGACGGCACCGCGAACACCAACGTCATCGAGCACGCGGGTCGGACGCTCGCGATCGTGGAGGCGGGCAGCCTCCCGGTGGAGCTCACCCACGAGCTCGAGACGGTGGCCCGCAGCGACTTCGACGGCACGCTGCCCGGGTCGTTCACCGCCCATCCCAAACGTGATCCCCACACCGGCGAGCTCCACGCGGTCGTCTACTTCTGGGAGTGGGACTTCCTCCAGTACGTCGTCGTGGCGACCGACGGTCGGGTGCGCCACACGGTCGACATCCCCGTGCCCGGCAAGCCGATGGTGCACGACTGCGCCCTCACCGAGACGCGCGTCGCGCTCTTCGACCTGCCCTGCCACTTCGACCTCGACGCCGCCATGACCGGCGCGCCGTTCCCGTACCGGTGGAACGATTCGTTCGCGCCTCGCGTCGGACTGCTCCGCCGTGACGGCGACGCGTCATCGGTGCGGTGGTGCGAGCTCGACGAGGCCTGCTACGTGTTCCACCCGCTCAACGCGTACGACGAACCCGACGGAGCCGCGGTGATCGACGTCGTGCGCCACCCGGCCGTGTTCGCGACCGACCACCGCGGGCCCAACGAGGGCCCCACCCGCCTCGAACGTTGGGTGTGCGACCCGACCACCGGCACCGTCCGGTCGACGGTGCTGTCCGAGCTCTCCCAGGAGTTCCCCCGTCTCGACGACCGGCGCACCGGACGGCGCCACCGGTACGGCTACGGTGCCGAGTTCGAGCCCGCCCCCGACGGCGGCCTGACCTTCGGCAACCTCCTCAAGACCGACGTCGAGCAGCGGAGCACCGTGCTCCACGACGTGGGCGTCGGACGCTTCGCGATGGAGCCGGTGTTCGTGCCGCGCACCCCCGGCGCCGCGGAGGACGACGGGTGGGTCCTCGCCTACGTGCACGACGCAGCCCGTGACGCGTGCGACGTCCTCGTGATCGACGCCCAGGACTTCACCGCACCACCGATCGCGACCGTGCACCTCCCGGTACGCGTGCCGTACGGCTTCCACGGGAGCTGGATCCCGGCGTGACGCCTCACCCGTCGTCGCGGCGCGCCCGCTGCCCGCCGACGTAGGTCATCACGTCGACCACGAACGCGAACGCCACCACGACCCAGCCGAACCCCTGCACACCGGCCTCGGGCGCGTACGCGGCCGTCCACGCGAGCGTCGTCCACGGGAGGAACAGGAAGCCGAGGAACCCGTACCAGAACGAGCTGAACGCGATGGACATCCGGTCGCCGAACAGCCAGATGAAGAAGATCGCCAGCCGCGGCGAGATGAGGGCGACCAGCGCCACGAGGCATGCACACATGCGCCGCAGCGTAGGTGCAGCCGGCGCGGGGTGCCGTCCGCATGCTCGTACCATCGCGCACCGTGACGTCCACCGGCGCGCTCACCGTGTGCGTGTTCGCGGGCTCCGCGCGGGTCGTGCCCGACGATCACCGCGCGCTCGCGACCCAGCTCGGTCGCACCCTCGCGAGCGCGGGCGCCGTGGTCGTGACCGGTGGCGGGAGCACGGGCTCGATGGGTGCGGTCGCCGACGCCGCGCTCGGTGCCGGCGCCAGGGTGATCGGCGTCGTTCCACGCGGCCTGTTCACCCGCGAGGAGGTGCACCACGCGATCGAGCTGATCGAAGTGGAGTCCCTCCACGAGCGCAAGCAGGTGATGCTCGGGCTCGCCGACGCCTTCGTGGCGCTCCCGGGCGGGTTCGGAACGCTCGACGAGCTGAGCGAGGTGCTCACCTGGGCCCAGCTCGGCATCCACGCCAAGCCCACGGTGCTCCTCGACCCCGACGACTTCTGGGCCGGCGTCCTCGCGTGGATGGACGGCGCAGTCGCCGCGGGCTACGTGCCGGCCGCGAGCCGCACCCTCCTGGCGCGGGCGGCGACCACGCGCGAGGTGCTCCCCACGATCACGGCGTTCACGCCGCCCCCCACGCGACGCGACCTGACGCCGGAGCAGGCGTAGCCGCGGCCGGAACCCGAGCCGGGAACGGGAAGGTCGGCACCACGGGAGGCGCGCGGCGCTACTGGTCGTCCTCGACCTTCATGTCGCGCAACGTGGCCGCGGTCGTGCCCCGCTCGTCGAAGCGCTTGCGCCCATGGTGGTAGCCGGTGTCGACGTCGGCCGCCTGCGCACGCAACGCACCGACCGTGCACTGCTCGCGAGGGAGCACCGAGAACGGGTCGTAGTGGAACACGCGCATGGCGTTGGTGTGCGTGATCATGTCGATCTCGTCGTCGGGTACGCCGTCGAGGCTCTTCATCAGCCGCTCGGGCGAGGTCGGCCACGTGCAGTCGGAGTGGGGGTAGTCGCACTCCCACGTGATCGTGTGCAGTCCCACGTCGTGGCGGTTCTTCACCCCGGACGGATCGTCGATGAAGCAGGTGACGACCCGCTCCTTGAACACCTGGCTGGGAAGCGAGTCGCCGAAGTCCTGCCCCGTCCACGCCTTGTGGTGCTCGTAGACGTAGTCGATGCGATCGAGGAAGTACGGGATCCAGCCGATGCCGCCCTCCGACATCGCGACCTTGAACGAGGGGAACTTGCGGAACACCGGCGACCAGATGAGGTCGGCCGCCGCCTGCACGAGGTTCACCGGTTGGAGGCTGATGAGCACGTCCATCGGGGCGTCCTCGGCCGTGACCACCAGCTGCGACGAGGAGCCGATGTGCATGCACACGACGGTCTGCTCGTCCTCGCACGCGGCCCAGAACGGATCCCAGTGGTCGGAGTGCAGGCTCGGGAGGTCGAGCTTCGCGGGGTTCTCGGAGAAGGTCACCGCGCGGCACCCCTTCGCCGCGAGGCGGCGAACCTCCTGTGCCATCAGCGCCGGGTCCCAGACCGGGACGAGACCGAGGGGGATGAACCGGCCCGGGTACGAACCGCACCACTCGTCGATGTGCCAGTCGTTGTACGCCCTCAGCAGCGCGATCGCGAGACCCCGGTCGGGCGTGAGCTGGAACTGACGACCGGAGAACCCCGGCCACGACGGGAAGTTCAGCGAGCCGAGGACACCGTTCGCGTTCATGTCGCGGACGCGCTCGTGTACGTCGTAGCAACCCGGCCGCATGTCCGCGAACGCGGTCGGCTCCAAGCCGTACTCCTCCGGCGGCCGCCCCACGACGGCGTTGAGGCCCACGCTCTGCGAGACGTTGCCGAGGTACTCCCACGCCTCGGTGCCGTCGTCACGCACGAACAGCCGCGGCGCGAGGTCCTCGTACTGCTTCGGCACGCGGCCCTCGAACACGTCCGCCGGCTCGACGATGTGGTCGTCGACGCTGACCAGGATCATGTCGTCGATCTGCACGGGTCCCCCTTCACCACCTCTCGCGGCGCGCGACCCTCCCACACGCCGCTCGCTCCCCTCCAGCAGAGCCCCTGGATGGGCCGCCCACCAGGGGCCAAGGTCCCGAACCGGGAACCGCGGTAGGTTCGCACGTCATGCAGAGCCTCCTCGACACGACCGCCCTGCTCGTCGGGGGCGCCGGGGGGATCGGCCGGGCCACGGCCCGACTCCTCCTCGCCGATGGCGCGCACGTCACCATCGCCTCCCGCTCGGCGGAGCGGCTCGAAGGCGAGGCCGAGCGACTCGGCCCGGTCGCCGCCGAGGGGGGTGGGTCGATCCGCTGGACGGTCTGCGACTCGCTCGACGAGGAGCAGGTGCAGGCCGCCGTCGCGTTCGCGAGCGAGCCCACCGGTCGGCTCGACGCCGCGGTGGCGATCGCGGGCGGCGGGCCGCTCGCTCCGGTCTTGCGCGCCTCGGCCGCGATGTTGGAAGAGACGCTCCGCCGCAACATCACGAGCTTCCACCTGGTCCTGAGGCAAGCGGGTGCGGCGATGGTGCGCGACGACGGCGGCGGGTCGGTGGTCGCGGTCTCGTCGATGCAGGCTGCGCAACCCGCCCCCATGTTCGCGACGTACTGCGCGGCGAAGGCGGGGCTCGAGATGCTCGTGCGCTGCGCGGCCGAGGAGCTCGGCACGCACCGGATCCGGGTGAACGCCGTGCGACCCGGGCTCACGCGCACCGACGCCACGACCGGCATGTTCGCCGACGTCGACGTGATGGACGCCTACATGGCCCAGCAACCGATCGCCCGCCCCGGGGAGGCGGCCGACGTCGCGGGTGCGATCCGCTACTTCTGCGGACCCGAGTCGTCGTGGACCACCGGGCAGTGTCTGGCAGTGGACGGGGGAACGATGCTGCGCCGCTTCCCGGTGCTCGACGACTGGTACCGGGCACGGCTCGGCGACGCGATCGATCGCGCCGCGCGCGGCGACATCGACTGAACACGCCGCCACGTCACCACGCCGACCACCCCGTCACGCGACGAGGTGCGTCCCAGATGCACGCATGCGCGCCCGTGGGACGCACCTCGTGGTGCGTGCGTGCTGGTCAGTCGGAACCGCTCAGATGGGGCGGACGTTCTGGGCTTCCTCGCCCTTGCGGCCCGGGGCCACGTCGAACTCGACGCGCTGACCCTCCGTGAGGCTGCGGTAGCCCTCGCCGGCGATCGCGGAGAAGTGCACGAAGACGTCGGGAGCGCCCTCACGAGCGATGAACCCGTAGCCCTTCTCGGCGTTGAACCACTTCACGGTTCCGGTGGTGCTGGCCATGGTGCTTCCTTTCGCGTGCCTCCGGGTCAGCCGCTGGAGGCGGATCGTCCTCCTCCAGCCCCGTCGGCTGGTGGTGGAGTGTGTGACGCGTCGCACAGGGTCGAACCAATCCCCGGGACGCCACCGCACGCGGAAGCGAATGGAGCAGGCCTTGCCGTGACATCGCGAATGCTGACGATCGGTACGGTACCAGACGAGTCCCCCCGGCCGACCCGGATCGACACGAGTTCACCGATCGCTCTTCGTGCCATGATGGGCGTCGCGCCGTCGGGGTTGAGGATGGAGGCATGACCACCGCGATCGAGCCGCCGCCGGGCGCGCCGGCCTCCGGTGCCGAGGGCTCCGTCCCCCGTCCGGCGTCGCCACCGACCTCTTCCGTCCTGATCGCCGCGATGGCGTCGGCGGGCGCCGGGCTCGCCCACGCGGCCGCGGCCGGGAGCCACAGCGGCGACGCGACGCTCATGTGGCTGTTCGCCCTCACTGCCGCGGCGCAGCTCGCGTGGGCCGGCGCCATGGTCCTGCGCTCGAGCCGCACCCTCACGCTCGTGGGCATCGTGGTGAACGGAGGTGCGGTGCTCGCGTGGGTGGCCTCGCGCACCGTCGGCCTCTTCGGGCCGCTCGCGGGGGTCGAGTCGGTGGGAACCCAGGACCTGCTGGCCGCGGTCCTGGGCACGATCGCCGTCGTCGCCGCGGCGTTCGCGCTGCGCTCGTCACCCTCTCCCCAGCCCGCGCGCGGCGCGGTCGTCGCGCTCGCCGGCGCACTCGTCCTGGCCCTCGCGGTGCCGGCGATGGCGGCCCAGCACACGCACGGTGCGACCCACGAGCACGGACACGGCCACGACGAGGTTGCGGCGTCCACCTCGTCGGGCGACGACCACGCTTCGGGGAACCACGGCTCGGGCGACGGCCACGCCTCGGGGGATCATGCGAGCTCAGGGGTGGCGTCTGGCGTCACGGGCCCCATCGTCTCGGTCGACGACCCACGGCTCACCCACCAGCAGCGCCGGGCCGCGACCGCCCTCCTCGAACGGACGCGGGAGGCGCTCACGCGCTTCCCCGACGAGGCCGCCGTCGTCGCCGCGGGCTACCGGTCGATCGGCGACGGTCGGCGGGTGGGAGGCTTCGAGCACTTCGTGCACGCGGGGCTCATGCGCGACGGCCGGGAGCTCGATCCCGACGCGATCGAGTCGATCGTGCTCCAGCGCCGAGCCGACGGGTCGAAGGCCGTCATGTCGGCGATGTACATCCTCGAGCCGGGCAGGACGATGGCCGACGCTCCCGACATCGCCGGCGAGCTCACGCCGTGGCACGACCACCAGAACCTGTGCTGGGACGAGTCCGGCACGCGCCTCGCCGGTGTGGTCGTCGACGGTCGCTGCGTCCCCGGCGGCACGTTCCGGCCCACCCCGCCGATGATCCACGTCTGGGTGGACGAACCCCGGTGCGGCCCGTTCACCGGCATCGAGGGCCACGGCGCCACCACCTGCGACCACGCGCACGCCACGTGAGCCCGCCCCGTCAGCGGGCGTGGCAGTGCTTGGCCTTGCGCCCGCTCCCACACGGGCAGGGCTCGTTGCGTGGGGCGCCGCGCAGGATCCCCATCACCTCGTCGGCGTAGCGCCCCCGCTGGAGCAGATCGGCCATCAGTCGCATCGGGCCGTCGACGTGGGTGAAGAACGCCTTGTAGCCCGCGCAGAGGTAGTTGAGGCCCGGTTCCCCGTCCGGGGTCGCGCGGAAGCGGTTCTTCGGGCACTCGCCGTGGCACGCGAAGCGCACCTCGCACGCTCGACAGTGCTGAGGGAGCGCATCCCGCTTGGCGTCCCCGAACGCGCGCTGGGCCGGCGACGCGACCAGCTCGACCAGGTGCGTTTCCATGATGTTGCCGAGCAGGAAGTCGGGCTCCACGAAGTGGTCGCAGGCGTACAAATCCCCGTTGTGCTCGAGCGCGAGCGCGTTCCCGCAGGTCTCCGCGAAGATGCACATCGACGCGGGGAGCCGCAGCCACGACGCGAGCGCGGCGTCGAACATCTGCACGAACACCGTTCCCACGTCGCTCGCCAGCCACTCGTCGAACACCGCAACGAGGAAGCGACCCCACGCCTCGGGCTCGACGGAGCGCTCGGTGACCCGGTCGCCCTCCTGGAACCCGGTGTCGTTGTCGCGCTCCACGATCGGGATGAGCTGGACGTGTCGCGCTCCGAGATCGTCGCGGAAGAAGCGGTACACGTCGAGCGGGTGGTCCTGGTTCGCGGCATGCACCGTGCAGAGGATGTTGGTGTCGACGCCGTGGGCCTGGAGCAGGTCCCAGCCGCGACGCACCTTGTCGAACGTCGGAGCGCCCCGCTTGTCGACGCGGTAGACGTCGTGGAGTCCCGGCGGCCCGTCGATGCTCAGACCCACGAGGAAGCGGTGCTCGGCGAGCAGCTCGCACCACTCGTCGGTGAGCAGGGTGCCGTTGGTCTGGATCGTGTGGTGCAGCATCTTCCCGGGTCCCGCGCACTCCCGCGCGAGGTCGAGCGCGCGCCGGAAGAACTCGACACCCATGAGGGTGGGCTCTCCGCCCTGCCATGCGATCGTGACCTCGGGAACCGCCTGGGCCTCGATGACCTGGCGGAGGTAGGCCGCGAGCACGTCGTCGGGCATGCGGAACCGGTCGCCCGGGTACAGCGCCTCCTTCGAGAGGAAGAAGCAGTACGAGCAGTCGAGGTTGCAGATCGGACCCGACGGCTTGGCGAGCACGTGGAACGACGCCGGCGCGGTGGGTGGCCGACGGTCCGGGGCAGCAGGGCTCGGGCGCGGGCCGCGCGTGAGGGTCACCGGCGTCTCCATCGTCGCGAAGCCTACGATCCGTCGCGATCGGTGGCGGTTGCGGCCGCGACGACGACCACCACGGCCGAGGAGGCGACGATGGGCATGCTCGACGGGAAGGTGGCGATCATCACGGGCGGCGCCCGCGGCCAGGGTGCGGCCGAGGGCCGTCGGTTCAGCGAGGAGGGTGCGACCGTCTACCTCACCGACGTGCTGGTCGACGAGGGCACCGCCACCGCGTCCGCCTGCGACGCGACGTTCCTGGAGCACGACGTCACCGACGTCGACCAGTGGAAGGTCGTCGTGGAGCGCGTGCTCGACGAGCGCGGTCGGGTGGACGTCCTCGTGAACAACGCCGGGATCCTGCGCTGGGCGACGATGACCGAGACGACGCTCGACACCTGGAACCGCGTCGTCGCCATCAACCAGACGGGTGTGTTCCTCGGCATGCAGGCCGTGGCGCCCGCGATGAAGGAGCAGCGCGCCGGCTCGATCATCAACATCTCGTCGATCGCTGCGTTCAGCGGGTCGAGCGCCGTGTTCGCCTACGGCGCGACCAAGTGGGCGGTCCGCGGCATGACGAAGGGCGCCGCGCGGGAGCTCGGTCCGTACGGGATCCGGGTGAACTCGATCCACCCCGGGGTCATCGACACGCCGATGATGGCCGGCACGCCCCTCGACGAGATGGCCAAGGGCGTGCCCCTGGGGCGCTACGCGTCCGCGGACGAGGTGGCGAAGCTCGCGCTGTGGCTCGCGTCCGACGAGAGCCTGTACGCGTCGGGAGGCGAGTTCACCCTCGACGGCGGGCTGACGACCTGACCGCACCCGACCCTGCGTCCTCCGACGGGCGAGATGCGTCCCCAGCGCACGTATGCGCGGCTGTGGGACGCATCTCGGATCAGGGGAGGCCGGTGGACGGGCTGTGGCCGCGGTGGAACTCGAAGGGTGCCGGCCAGCCGACCGCCTCGAGCAGCGCGGTCTGACGGGCGATGACCGCCGGGAGATCGGACGGCTGCCATCCCTCGACCAGCGTCGCACCCTCCAGGTCGTGCACCGGCCGGTCGAGCTCCACGAGGAGCTGGAGGCTGTACGCGATCCGGCCCGAGACGACCGCGGGATCGGCGGTGCAGAGCGCGAGCACGGCCTCGGCCATCGTGTCGAGCGGCTCGAAGTAGTCGTCGGCGATCCAGCCTCCCGCGACGAGCTGGGGCGTGGCGATCGCGGCCTGCGGTGTGAGCGCGTTCACGGCGATGCCCTGGCCCTCGGTCTCGCTGGCCACCTGCACCGTGAGCCGGTTCAGCGCAGCCTTGCTCGACCCGTATCCCGCGCCGGCCTTGGCGGGACGGTTCGTGGGGAACGGCGGCCCCGGCGGGAGCTCGGCCGCGAAGGTCGTGAGGTTGACGATCCAACCCCGACCGCGGTCGCGCATCCCGGGCACCACGTCCTGCATGAGCTGCCACGGCGCGAGCAGGTTCACCTGGAGCATCGTGTCGATCGCTTCGGGCGACCACTCCTCGAAGGGCCGGTACCCGCCCGCCGCTGCGTTGTTCACCAGGATGTCGACCGGGCCGAGCGCCGCCTCGGTCCGCGCGACGAGCGCGTCGCGACCGCCGGCCGGGTCCGCGAGGTCGCAGCCCAGGATGAGCACGCGACCGCCGAGCGCCTCGATGCGCGCCGCGGTCGCCCGCAACCCCGACTCGGTGCGAGCCGTGATCGCCACGGCGGCGCCCTCCGCCGCGAGGCGCACGGCGACCGCGGTTCCCGTCCCTCCCTGGCTCGCGCCGGTGACGAGGGCGACCTTGCCTCCACACTCGCGACCCATGACGTCCGTCCCTTCGTCCGCGCCCGTCGTGCGACGGCGCCCGGATGCGCGAAAGGATGGCACGCATGGCGATCACCGAGTACCCCGACGACCACCCGTTCCCGGGGCGGATCGGCGTCACGAGCGCCGAGTCGACGCCCGCGTGGCCCGCGCCCCGACGTGCGAGAGCGAGCGCCCCGAACGTCGTGATCGTCGTGCTCGACGACGTCGGCTTCGCCCAGCTCGGCGGCTACGGGTCCGACATCGACACGCCGACGTTCGACCGCCTCGCGGCCGGTGGCCTGCGCTACTCGCGCTTCCACACGACCGCGCTCTGCTCACCCACCCGCGCTGCGCTGCTGACCGGCCGCAACCACCACTCGGTGGGCATGGGCACCGTGCCCGAGATCGCGATGGGCTACCCCGGGTACAGCTCGCGGATCCCGCGCGCGGCCGGGATGCTGCCCGAGATCCTGCGTGAGCACGGATACGCCACGTTCGCCGTCGGCAAGTGGCACCTCACCCCAGCCGAGGAGCGCCACGCCGGCGCGACCCGCGAGCGCTGGCCGCTCGGGCGGGGCTTCGATCGCTTCTACGGATTCCTCGACGGTCAGACCGACCAGTGGAGTCCGGAGCTCGTCGAGGACAACCGGCTCCTCGACCCGCCGAACGTGCACCTCGACGACCACGACGACGGGGGCTACCACCTCACCGCCGACCTCGCCGACCACGCGATCGGGATGCTGCGCGACCTGAAGTCGTCGGCGCCGACGCGGCCGTTCCTGCTCTACCTCGCGCTCGGCGCGTGCCACGCCCCGCACCACGTGCCCCGCGAGTGGACCGAGCGCTACCGCGGGCGGTTCGACGTGGGCTGGGACGTGTGGCGCGAGGAGCGCTTCGCGCGCCAGCGGGAGCTCGGGTTGATCCCGGCGCACGCCGAGCTCCCGCCTCGCGAGCCCGACGTGCGGGCGTGGACCGAGGTGCCTCCCGAGGAGCAGCGCCTGGCCGCCCGGATGATGGAGGTCTTCGCAGGCTTCCTGTCGCACGCCGACCACCACGTGGGCCGTGTCGTCGACTTCGTGGAGCGCATCGGCGAGCTCGACAACACGATCGTGATCGTGCTCTCCGACAACGGCGCGAGCGCCGAGGGCGGGCCGCACGGCACGGTGAACGAGGCGCTGCTCTTCAACGGGATCCCTGAGTCGCTCGACGACAACCTCGCCGTGCTCGACGAGCTCGGCGGTCCTCGGACCCGCCCGAACTACCCGACCGGTTGGACGAGTGCGGGCTGCGCGCCGTTCCGGCGCTGGAAGACCGACATCTACCGCGGCGGTGTGACCGACCCGCTCATCGTGCACTGGCCGGCGGGCATCGCCGCCCGGGGTGAGGTGCGCCACCAGTGGTGCCACGTCACCGACGTGGTCCCGACGCTGCTCGACGTGCTGGGCATCGAGGCGCCGGCGTCGCTCGCGGGGGTCGCGCAGATGCCGCTCGAGGGCGTGAGCTTCGCGCACTCGTTCGCGGACGCCGGCGCGCCCACCCGCAAGGAGGTGCAGTACTTCGAGAACTTCGGGCAGCGCGCGATCTGGGCCGCGGGGTGGAAGGCCATCCATCGCCACCGCCCACTCGTGGTCGGTTCGGGCGACGCGTTGGCCGGGCTGGCCTGGGAGCTCTACGACCTCGAACGCGACCCAACGGAGTGCCACGACGTGGCCGCCGAGCACCCCGACCTCGTCGCGCAGCTCGAGGCGCGGTGGTGGGCCGAGGCCGAGCGCTACCAGGTGCTCCCCCTGCGGTCCCACATCCACCTCGACGAGGAGCGGCCGCGGGTGTCCCCGACGCGGGACCGGGCGGTGTACTGGCCCGGCGCGATGGTGCCCGAGACCGAGGCGGTGAACGTGAAGAACCGCTCCCACCGGATCACCGCCCACGCGCGGCTCGCCCCGGGCGACGCCGGGGTGCTCGTCTCGCAGGGCACCCGCTTCGGCGGATGGACGATCTTCGTGCAGGACGGCCGGCTGCAGTCGGTCCACAACTACATGGGCCGCGCCGAGTACCACCTCGCCGCCGATCGGCCGGTCCCGTTCGGCCGTCCCGTCGAGCTGGCCTTCGAGCTCACGCGCTCGGGCGAGCACGCGGGCACCGGGCGGCTGCTGATCGACGGCGACGAGGTGGCTCGCGGCGACATCCCCCAGACGGTGCCGGTGCGCTACGGCGTCGGAAGCGGATCACTCCGGGTGGGCGACGACGCCGGCATCTCGGTCAGCGCGCGCTACGAGCCCCCGTTCGCCTTCACCGGCGTGCTCGAGCACGTCGCGATCGAGGTGTTCGGTGCCCAGCACCGGGATCCGGCCGCCGATCTCGGCGTCGCCCTCGCGTCGCAGTAGCTCGCCCGGCACCCGCTACACGGTGACGGTCGGGGGCGCGTCGACCCCGTAGAGCGCGGCACCGTTGTCCCAGAGGATCTTGCGACGCGCGTCCGGTGACGCACCCGCCAGGCTCTCCTCCATGCGCTCGTGCACGTTGCCGTACAAGCACGTGGGGTGCGGGAAGTCGGTCTCGAACAGGATCCGGTCGACGGGCAGGATGTCGAGCATGTCGGTGGTCGCTGCCGTCTCGAACCAGTAGCACGCGTAGACGTTGGTCGCGAAGTACTCCGAGGGCATCCGCTCCCACTCGGAGGCTCGGTCGGCGCGCCCTTCGAGGTACGAGTGGTCGACTGCTTCGAGGACGAAGGGGATCCAGCCGACGCCGCTCTCCACCGAGACGAACTGCAGGCGCTCGAAGCGCGCCGGGATCCCGCTCAGCAGGAGATCCGCCACCTGCATGCCGTTCTTCAGGAACATCTCCACCGACGTGTACGCGTAGGTGGACGCGGTTCCGCTCGCGAGCACGCGATCCGGAGTGAACGACGTGGTCATGTCGCCGCTCCCGATGTGGAAGTGCACGGGCAGCCCGAGGTCCTGCGCGGCCGCCCACAAGGGGTCCCAGTGGCGGTCGGCGAGGTATGGGAGCCCGAACCGGTGGGGCTCACCGGTGAAGAGGATCCCCCGGTGCCCGGCCTCCGCGCAGCGGGCCATCTCCCGCACCGCCGCGTCGACGTCCCAGAACGGCGTGCTCATGATCGTGATGAGCCGCCGGTCGTCGGCCGAGGCCCAGTCGCGCAGGAAGTCGTTGTACGCACGGACGCACACGATCTTCAGCTCGTCGTCGGGGAAGCTGAGGAACCGCTGGCCGCCGAACGCGGCCACGTTCGGGTAGAGCACCTGCGCCCAGATGCCCTCGCCGTCCATGTACCGCAGGCGCTCGTGCGGGTCGTACTTCGCGGGATGGCACTCGTCGTAGTTCTTCGGACCACCGGGGAACGGCTCCGGCCACCCCGCGGTGGCGGTGAGCCCCAC
>BTUT01000022.1:0-15193 GCA_045862935.1 Acidimicrobiia bacterium | reverse complement strand
TTCGCACCCTGGACGGCAGCACCTCGCTGACGTGGGCCGACCTCCAGCAACGGGCGCGCGCGATCGTTGGAGGGCTGCACGCCCGCGGCATTCGCCGGGGCGACACATTGGCGATGATGCTGGTGAACCGGCCGGAGTTCAACCTCGTCGACGTCGCGACGATGCACCTGGGTGTCGCGTCGCTGTCGTTGTACAACACGTTGCCGCCGGAGCAGATCCGCTACCAGCTCGAGCACTCCGGCACAACCGTCGTGGTCACGGAGCGCCAATTCCTCGATCGCATCCTGGCAGCGCGACCGGCGTCGGTACGGACGATCGTCTCCGTGGACGAGGCGCACGCCGACGCGATCACGCTGGCGGAGCTCGAGGACGCGAGCGCGCCGGGCTTCGACTTCGAAGCGGCGTGGCGGGCAGTCGACGCGTCGGATGTGCTCGCACTGCTCTATACGTCGGGCACCACGGGAAACCCGAAGGGCGTCGAGCTGCCCCATTCGAGCATCCGAGCCGCGGTCGACGGGATCGCGTCGGTTGTCGCTCCGGCGCCTGGTGGTCGCGCGTTGTCGTTCCTTCCCGCCGCGCACATGGCCGAGCGCCTTGCGGCCCACTACTACCCGCTGACGGGCGTCGGAGCGTCGGTGACGTCGGTGGCGAACCTGGCCGAGCTCCCGATCGCCCTCCGGGAGACCAGGCCCACCATGTTCACGCCGGTGCCCCGCCTCCTCGAGAAGCTCAAGGCGGGCCTCGAAGCCGCGGGGATCACCGACCCGACTGCGCTCGACGACGGAGCCAGGGTCGAGGCCCTGACCATGATCGGGCTCGACCAGGCGGAGTTCGCCATCGTCGGCGGTGCTCCGACCAACCCGGAGGTGATGCGGTTCTTCATCGGTCTCGGACTCCGCGCCCTCGAGGCGTACGGAATGACGGAGACCGGCGCGATCGTCACCATGAACACGCTCGACGACATCCGGATCGGCACCTGCGGCAAGGTGATGCCCGGGATGGAGCTCCGGCTGCTCGAGGACGGCGAGCTCTGCGTTCGAGGTCCAGCGGTCATGAAGGGCTACCGCAACGATCCAGCGCGCACCGCGGAGACCGTCGACGCCGACGGATGGCTGCACACGGGTGACATCGCGACGATCGACGACGACGGGCACGTCCGCATCGTCGATCGGAAGAAGGAGATGATCATCAACTCGGCGGGCAAGAACATGTCGCCCGTCAACATCGAGTTCCACCTCAAGGCGTCGAGCCCGTTGATCGGACAGGCGATCTGCGTCGGCGACGCGCGTCCCTTCAACGTGGCGCTGCTCGTGCTCGACCCCGAGAACGCGGCGAGGTGGGCGGCCGAGCACGGCGTGGACCCCTCGTTCACGACGCTGGCCGCGAACGAGGAGCTCGACGCATTGATCGCATCCGCAGTGGCCGAAGCGAACACGCATCTCAATCGCGCGGAGCAGATCAAGAAGTACGCGGTGCTCCCCACCGACTGGCTCCCGGCCGGCGACGAGCTCACCCCGACGTCGAAGTTGAAGCGCCGGGCCATTCACGAGAAGTACGCCCCGATCATCGAGCAGATGTACTCCGAGTGACAAAGGCGGCCGGGACGGCCGCCTCACACATCAGTCGATGCCCGACAGGTAGACGGTCTCGATCTCGTGGAGACGGTTGCGGATCTCGTCGGCGGTCCCACTGAGGGCCACACGCCCGCGCCGCATCACGTAGACACGATCGGCGATCTCGAGTGCCTGGCGCACGTGCTGCTCCACGAGGAGCACCCCGAGCCCGCGGGCATCCGCCGTCTCGCGCAGGAGCGAGAGGAGGCGTTGCACGATGAGCGGCGCCAATCCGAGCGACAGCTCATCGGCCATCAGCACCTTGGGCCCCCGACCGAGCGCCCGGGCCAGCGTCAGCATCTGCTGCTCGCCACCCGAGAGCAGCCCGGCTCGCCGACGCAGCAACGGCTCGAGCTCCGGGAAGAACTCGAGCGCGGCTGCTCGGTCGACGCGCGCGATCCGCAGGTTCTCCGCGGTGGTGAGGCCCCTGATCACCGAACGTTGCTCGGTGACGTACCCGAGTCCACGCCGGCAACGCTTGTGCATCGACTTCGTCGCGGGGGCACCGAGGAAGCGGATCTCGCCCGACATCGGCTCGAGTGCTCCGGCCAGGGTCATCAGGGTGGTGGTCTTGCCCGCACCGTTCGGACCGATCAGAGCCACGACCTCGCCCGCGTCGACCGTGAGGTCGAGGTCGCGGACGACCGCCATGTGTCCGTGGCCAGCAGAGAGGGCGCGTGCTTCGAGGAGCGGCATGTTCACGTCACCCCCTCGGGCTCGGCGACACCGGCTGGCAACCCGCGGGGAACGGCCGACGCGTCCACCCCGCCCGAGTCGGCGGGATCGTGCGCGCCGAGATAGGCGGCCACGACCGCGGGGTCACGGCGGATTGCCGCGGGTTCGCCGCTCGCAATCACACGACCGAAGTCGACGACGACGATCCGGTCACAGGTCGACATGACGAGGCCGACGTCGTGCTCCACCAGCAGGACGCCCATACCCCGCTCGTCGGCCAGCGACCGGATGAGACCGGCCAGCTCCTCGCTCTCGATCTGGTCGAGGCCGGCGGCCGGCTCGTCGAGCATGATGATCGACGGGCCGGCGGCGACGGCGCGTGTGATCCCGACCAGTCGGCGACGGCCGTACGGGAGCTCGTCGGGCAGCCGGTGGAGGTCGTCCTCCATGTCGAAGCTCCGGATCGCCGCGACCGCCGCGGAGGACAACGGGTGACTCCCGGGCCAGAACAGGTCGCTGATCCACGACCACCAGGGCGCCGTGTGATCCGCGCCCACCCGGATGTTCTGCTCCACCGTGAGGTCGTCGAACAGCTCGAGCGACTGGAACGAGCGGGCGAGCCCCCGCCGGAACCGTCGCGTCGCACTCACGCCGCGCAGCGATCGGCCATTGAGCTCCACCTGGCCGGCCGCAGGCTTCACGAACCCGGTGATCGCGTCGATCACGGTCGTCTTCCCCGCGCCGTTCGGACCGATCAACCCCACGACCTCACCGGGACGCACCGCGAGGTTGACGTCGTCCACCGCCACGACGCGGCCGAAGCGGACCGTGAGGCCGGTGACGTCGAGGACCGCCGGGGGAACCGGCTCGACCGCGGCCACGGGCAACGGACCCGACGCTCGCGGCGCACGCACCAGGCCCAGACGTCGGAGCATTCCGCTGTGGTGCGCCAACCGGCTCGTGACGGCACTCAGGCCGTCGGGCGCCGCGAGCAGGATGGCGAAGAGCATCAGACCGCCGACGAGACGGTCCCAGTCCCCCGCCGAGAACAGGTCCTCCGAGAGGCGCGTGCTGACACCCCCGCTCGCGAGCACTGCACCGAACGCCGCGCCGATGACGTACCCGAGCCCCCCGACGACGGCTTGGGCGACGCTGTCGATGGACTCGAAGACGTTGAACTGCCCGTAGGTCACCAGCGGGTACTGGAACGCGAGGAGGATGCCGCCCGCGGCGGCGATCCCGGCCGCGACCCCGAATGCGTACACCTTGACCGCGAACACGCTGATCCCCAGCGATGCGGCGGCGCGCTCGTTGGTGCGCACGGCGAGCAGCCGCCGACCCGTGCGCGACCGGCGGAGGTTGGCCACCATGAGGCTCAAGGCGACGAAGAAGACGAGGCACACGACGGCCCACGCGTGTGGATGGTCGAGCGAGTTGACCTCGATGCCGAAGAGCCGCGCCGGGCCGATGCGGGTCCCCGCGTCGAGGAGGTCGCCGATGTACTGATTGTTGACGAACACGACCTGCGACACCGTGAAGCCCAACCCCAGCGTGACCACTGCGAGGTTCACCCCGCGGGTACGCAGCGCCGGGAGCGCGAACACCATCCCCACCGGGACCGTGAGCAGGATGCCCGCGACGATGGCCGGCTCCATCGACCAATCCGAAGCCCGGACGAGCTGAGCCGCGATCAGGGCACCGATACCGCCGAGCGTCCATTGCGCGAGGGACAGCTGCCCCGCGAAGCCGGTGAGCACGACGATCGAGAGGATGATCACGCCGGCGGTCAGCGAGATGTAGGACGCACGCGCCCATGACTCGTCGAACACGGCCAACAAGAGGACCAGGAAGACGACGGCTCCCAGGAGGATCGCACGCGGGTTCACCTCGCCGGTGCCGAGCCGCGGCAGCCGGTCCGCAAGATGACTCCGCAGCGGAAGTCCCTTTCCGCGCACGACGAGCACCACGAGGATCACAAGGAATGGGAACGCACGATTGAGGCCGGTGATCTGCGACTGACCGAGGAAGCTCTCGATGTCGGCCTTGTACAACGTCATCAGGGACTCGCCGATGCCGACCACCATCCCTCCGACGAGCGTCAGTGGGAACGACTGGAAGCCGCCGAGGAGCGCAGCGGCAAGCGCGGCAAGCGTCACCACAAGCGTGAACACCGTCGGATCGGTGATCCCGGTCAGCGGAGCGGCGATCACGCCGGCCAGCCCCGCGATCGCCGCACCCATCACCCACGTCAGTCCGGACAGCGCGTTCGGGGACCAGCCGAGCGTCTGCACGGTCGTCTCGTTCTCCGCGCTCGCGGTGATGACGAGACCGACGCGGGTGAACTTGGTGAACGCCCACAACGCGGCCGTCACGGCGACGGCGATGCCGACGATGTACAGGCGGCTCTCGTCGAAGCGGATGCCGCCCCACTCGATCGGATCGTTCGGGAGGTACTGCTCGACGCGGATCGTCGTCCCGCCGTACTGCAACTCGACGGCCGCCTGGAGCACCGCCAGCAAGCCGAGGGTGGAGATCAACCGAACGATCGGCGCCGTGTGGCGGAGACGACCGAGGATCAGCCACTGGTACACGGCCGCGACGGCCACGGCGGCGAGGATGCCCACGGCGATCGCGATGCCTAGGTTGACCTGGTTGTCGTAACGCAACGTCTTGAAGGTGACGAACGCGGAGAGCATTCCGAGCGCGCCCTGGGCGAAGTTCACCAGCCCCGAGCCGCGGTAGATCAAGACGATGCCCTGCGCAAAGATCACGTAGGCGCCGCCGATACCGATTCCGATGACCGCGAACTGGATGAAGTCCTTCACACGTCACGTCCCCCGCAGCGACCGAGCCGGCATCTCCAGCGCCTCGTCTCGCGCGAGGCAGAACCATACCTCACAGTACGTTCGGCCAGCGCCTCACCCACCCATCTGTTCGAGACGAGCCAGGAGCTCCGCGGCGTCGCCGATGGCGCGGAGCGCGTCGTTGAGATGGGTGCAGCTCTCGAGCCTCGGGATCGTGTGAGCGACCCGCGCCCGCATGTCCGCCAGTGGCATTCCGGTCAGGCGGGCGACGCCCGCCAGCGCCGTCGGACATTCGGCGAAGGGCAGGACGTGTGGGACCGCCTCCACGAGGCTCACCAGCCCGGTGGACCGCTCCGCGCGGGCCCGCACGGTGTACTCGTGGAGGGCGACACGCCCGTGCGCCCGGTCACCGGCGCCGTCCTGGAACCACGAGTCGACGCGCGCCGTCGCACCGTCAACCCACAGGTCGATACGCCGGAACCGATGCACGGAGCGCAGCGGCAGGATTCCGATGTCGTGCCAGCCGTCGGGGTCGTCCGGATGCACGGGCGGCGCCGTCGGACGGAGCGCGCGGGTCCAGGCGGCGGACTCGCCAGCGGCAAGCGCCGAAGACCCCGGCCGGAGCCCGGTGCACGTCCCCGGCGGCGGATTGGGCCGCTCCTGTTGGAGCTCGTTCAGGGTGGTGCCCTCCTTCCACCACGACGGGGGGAAGGACCCGATGATCGTTGCGGGAGCGACCTCGTCGAGCAGGAGGTGCAACGGGCTTCCCGCGGCGCGCTCATCGGGCACGGCAGCGGCCACCGCGGCCCGCCACCCCGTCGCGGCGCTCACGCCCACGAGCCGCGCGAGCGCCGGTCGCTCGGGCACCGACGCGATCCGCAGCACCTCCAGGTCCGGCGCGACCACCACGGTGACCCGCGCTTGGGCCAGCGACTCGGGTGGCTCCGCCGGGTCCAGCGTGTAGCCATCGCGCGCCCGGCCCTCGACGTGCATCGGCGTCCCGCGGCCCTCCGGCCACGTGAGGACGACCGACGTCGTACGACGGACCGAGCGCGGATGCCGGAGGGGCGACGATCCCTCGGGTTGCATCAGGGGAGCGCGGCCATTCGGTGCAGCGCGAGAGGGCACTTTCAGTCGGCGTACATCTGCTCGATGACGTCGGCGTACTTCTCGTGGATGTGCCGTCGCTTCAGCTTGCCGGTCGGCGTGAGCTCATCGCCCGCCGGGATCCACTCGTTCGGGAGCACCGCGAACTTCTTGATCTGCTCCACGCGCGCGAGGTGGGAGTTGGCGTCGCCCACTGCCGCGTCGATCGTTGCGTGGAGCTCTTCGTTCTCGGCGAGCGATGCGACCGAGGTATCGAGCCCCCGCTCGGCGGCCCACCTCGACGCCGTGTCCGAATCCAGCACCAGCAACGCCACGTTGTAGCTCCGCCCCTCGCCGATGCAGACCGCCTGCCCGACCAACGGCGTCGCGGCCTTGATCTGGAACTCGATGTTGGCGGGCGACATGTTCTTGCCCGCCGCGTTGATGATGATCTCCTTCTTGCGGTCGATGATCCGCACGTAACCGTCGTCGTCGACCGTGGCGATGTCGCCGGTGCAGAACCACCCGTCGGCGTCGAGCACCTCAGCCGTGCGCTCCGGATCGTCCCGGTACCCCCTCATCACCATGGGTCCGCGCACGAGGAGCTCGCCGTCGTCGAGCAGCCGCAGCTCCATGCCCGGGAACGCCTTCCCGGCAGTGCCGACGCGAATGGCCTCGGGTGGGTTGGCCGACGCCAGTCCGCCGGTCTCGGTCATGCCCCAGACCTCGATGAGCACGAGACCGAGGCCGAGGAAGTAGCGGACCATCTCGGGATTCACGGGCCCGCCGCCGGTCGCCACCCAGTCGGCCTGGTCGAGGCCGACGCTCGCCAGCGCGGCCCGCTTGGCTTCGTCGTCGAGTGCACCGGGATCCGTGACACCGGCCGCCTGGAGGGCCGCCTGCAGCTTCTCGAGGATCCGGGCGACCGTGATCATCATCGTGGGGCGGACCTGACGCAGCCCGACCGGAACGTCGGCGATCGAGGGCACCGTCGTCACGGCACCGCCCAAGCAGATGGACGGGTAGTAGTGCGCCGTCCAGCGCTCCCCCATGTGCGCCGCCGGCAGGAACGAGAGCACACGGGGCTCCGGCCGCGGCGGCACGAGGGTCGCGAACCCACGACACGCCGCCAGCACATTCGAGTGCATGAGCTCGACACCCTTGGGGTTCCCGGTCGTGCCCGACGTGTAGACGAGCGTCAGCACGTCGGACGGTTCGACGGCCCGCCACGCAGCATCGAAGTCGAACGCGCCCGGTTCGAGTCCCTCGAGGTCGGCGAGCGTCATCGCGTCGGTGTGCGTTCCCTCGACCAGCACGACCGTGTGGATCGCCGGAGTCCGCGCCGCGAGAACCTGCTCGAGGAACTGCGGCTCGGTCACCACCACCGAGGCACGAGAGTTCCCGAGCTGGTACGCGATCTGCTCGTGGGGAAGCGTGTTGTACAAGGAGAACGATGCGACGCCGAGATGCATGGTCGCGGTGTCGACCAAGTTGAACTCCGGCCGGTTGACCAGCATCGTGGCCAACGTGTCGCCGCGCCGCATGCCGACCGCATTCAGCCCCGCCGCGATCGCGCGAACCCGGCGCGCATAGTCGGCCCACGTCACCTCGAGCGTGCCGTCCACGCGCGCGAGCGCGACCGTCGACGGCGGCTGTGCCGCCGCGGTGATCTGGAACGCCTCGCAGAGCGTCCCGGCCTCGAGTGCCGCGGCGATTGCGGCTTCCTGCCTGCCGACAGCCGTGGTTGCTTCCGAGCGTGTGATGTCCGTCCCCCCGGTTCGTGGGTCGAGCCCGCAATGCGATCACCCGTCGCAGTGTGGCTAGTGCGCGTACAGGCGATCGATCACGTCGGCGTACTTCTCCTGGATCGGCTTGCGCTTGAGCTTCGACGTGGGCGTGAGCTCGTCACCGGCGGGAAGCCAATCGACCGCCAGCACCTCGAACCGCTTGATCTGCTCCACCCGTGAGAGTTGCTGGTTCGCTTCCTCCACGGCGGAGGCGATCGCGGCGAGGAGATCGTCGTTCACCGCGAGCGACGCCAAGGATGGGTCGAGCCCGCGCTCGGCCGCCCACTTCCCCGACGTGTCCGGGTCGAGCACCAGCAACGCCACGTTGTACCGACGACCGTCGCCGATGCAGATGGCCTGACCGATGAGCGGGCTCGAGGCCTTGAGCCTCCACTCGATGTTCGCCGGCGACATGTTCTTGCCGGCCGAGTTGATGATGATCTCCTTCTTCCGGTCGACGATCCTCACGTAGCCGTCATCGTCGATCGTCCCGATGTCGCCGGTGTGGACCCAGCCGTCGGGATCGAGCGCCTCGGCGGTCCGGATCGGGTCGTTGCGGTACCCCTTCATCACCGACGGGCCGCGAGCGAGGATCTCCCCATCCTCGAGCAGCCGCAGCTCGAACCCGGGCATCGGCCGCCCGGCGGTGCCGATGCGGATGGCGCCCGGCGGGCTGAGCGTGGCGAACGCCCCGAGCTCCGTCATGCCCCAGGCTTCGAGCACCGGGAGGTCGAGGTCGGCCCAGAACTGGAGGAGGTCGACGGCGACCGGCGCACCCGCGGCGATCGGCCACTCCATGCGGTCGAACCCGATCCTCGCCAGCGCGGCCTTCTTCGCAGCCGGGTCGAGCGCGGCGGGCTCGGTCACGCCGGCCGCTTCCAGCCCCGCCTTGAGCTTCTCGAGCACCCGCGGCACGGTGATGATCATCGTGGGCCGGACCTGCACGAACGCGGCGCTGAGCTGCGCGAGGTCGGGGACTGTGGTAATCGTCGCGCCACGGCAGATCGACGGCCAGTAGTGCGACGTCCAGCGGTCGGCGAGGTGGGCCGCCGGGAGGTACGACAGCGCCTGGTCGCCCGGCGCCGTTGGGAGCACCGCCTCGATCGCCCGGTTCTGGGCCAGCAGGTTCGCGTGCGTGAGCTCGACGCCCTTGGGGTTCCCGGTCGTGCCCGACGTGTAGATCAGCGTCAACACATCGTCGGGCTGCACCGCGTGCCAAGCCGCGTCGAAGTCGAAGTCGCCGGGACCGGAGCTCTCGATCGTGTCGAGCGTCGTGGCCTCCGAATGTTCACCTTCGACCAACACGATCGCTCGCACCGCGGGGGTGCGCGCCACGAGCACGCGCTCGACGAGCTGCGGCTCGGTGACCACGACCGACGCCTCGGAGTTCTCGAGCTGGTACGCGATCTGCTCGACGGGCAGCGTGTTGTAGACGGAGAACGCCGTGACCCCGAGGTGCATGGCAGCCGTGTCGACGACGTTGAACTCGGGTCGGTTGGCGAGCATCAACGCCAAGGTGTCGCCTCGCCTCATGCCGATCGCGTGCAGACCACCCGTGATCGCGCGCACACGCTGTGCGTACGCGCCCCACGTGATCTGGACCTTGCTGTCGAGCGTCCGCAACGCGACGGCATCGCCCGGCCTGGCCGCGACCGTCGCCTGGAACGCCTCGCAGAGCGTCGCCGTGCCCTCCACGGTCTCCCCCTTCACGCTTCCGCCCGTTGTCGCACCATACCGCGGCGTAGGGTCGCTCGGCACGACTCGCGACGTGCGTCCGGATGCGATCCGCAGAACCTGGTCGACACCGACGAGAGCCCGGCGGTGATCGAGGCCTTCACCGTGATGCACGACCGCGAGGGCCGGCCCGCCCGGCCCACGCCGCCACCCTCACCCCCGAGGGCACGCGGGCCTGGGGTACCTCGACCGATCGGGATCTCATGATCCGGCTCCTGACCACCGACGTCGGGGGCGCCCGGGCTCTCATCGCCGGAGCCGGCGAGCTGCGCCTCAGCCGAGCGACCGCCCGAAGGTGTCCACGATCGCGTGGAACGCGTCGCGGCTCTCCTCGGCGGTGATCGGCGGCACCGAGGGTGTGTGCAGGAGAACGTGCGGGACACGGCCCTCGAGCGCCCGCACCTTGTCGCGCACCTCGTCGGGCGTTCCGCTCACCGACAGCAGGTCCACGAGATCGTCGCCCACCATCGTCGAGAGCGCGGAGGGCCCCCGGGTGAGCAGCGCCGATTGCAGCGCCTGCTGCTGGTCGGTGAGCCCGTGGTGGGCGAGGACCGGATCGACGAAACCCGGGAACGCAACGTACGAGCCGACGTGGATCCGGGCCCGGCGGTACGCCTCCTCACGATCGTCGTCGATGCTGCAGATCAGGTAGAGGATCGTGTCGATGTCGTCGACGGAACGGCCACCGCGCTCGGCGCCTCGGGTCATCGCGGGCAGCACGACGTCGGTGGTGTACTCGGGGGTGAAGAAGCAACCGAGGATGCCGTCGGCCGACTCGGACGCCGCCGCGATCATCGTGGGCCGGATGGCACCCACGTAGATCGGGATGCGGGGCCGAACCATGGTGCGACGCGGCCCGGCGCCCGCCGGAACGATTCGGCTCGCGTAGAACTCACCTTCGTAGGCGCCACCTTCGCCGCGGTAGAGGATCTCCCACGATCGGCGAAGCTGGCCGACGTACTCACGCAGGAGCGAGACCGGCTTCGTCTGGTTCCCGCCCGCGGCGGCCGTGAGCAGCGGGCTGCCGGCACCGATTCCGAGGACGGCGCGGCCATCCGAGTACTCGTCGACGTCGGCGATGGCGTTCGCCATGAGCATGGGGTGCCGGGTGGTGGCCGCGGCGAGCCCTGTACCCAGCGCGATCCGCTCCGTCGCCAACGCGGACGCGGCCAGGATGGTGAACGGGTTCGCGTACACCTCGTAGGACCACACCGAGTCGAACCCCGCGACATCGGCGGCACCGGCGAGCGCCGGGAGTGCAGGCAACGGCGTGTTGTAGATCGGAAGGCTGATGCCGAGACGCATGGTGCGGTACCTCCGGTGTCGAGCGGCGAGCCCCGGCGGTCGGGCGGCTCAGATGATGCGCAGCGAGTCGAGCGACGCCTCGGCCCGGTCGGGGTAGTCGAGTTCCAGCCCCGCCCGCCCACGGTGTCGGCCCGTACCCGACTCGCCGACGCCGCCGAACCCGGCCTCGCTGACGAGCACCTGCACTGCGAGGTGGTTGGCCACGACGGCACCCGACTGGGTGCCTCGCTCCACGCGGGCCACGGTCGCGGGTGAGTTGCTGAACACGTACACCGCGAGCGGTGCCGGGCGGGAGTCGACGAACGTGATGGCCTCGTCCAGCGTGTTGGTCACGATACGGGCCGTGCAGCTCGCCGCATTTCCGTACCATACCCTATGGTATTCTCAGGTGCCACCGGACGGCACTGGGGTGTCATGAACAGGGATCTGACCGATTACCTCACCGCAGCGGAGGCCTGGCTCGTGTCGCAGCTTCCCCGCCGCGACACCGCCCGGGACCTGAGGTGGGGTGAGGGTTCCGACGACGTCGCCATCCTGAAGAACCACAGCTTCGAGGAAGAGCGAGCCCGCATCGACGCCATCCGGGAATGGCAGCGCACGAAGTCGGATGCCGGGTACGGGTCCATCGCGTGGCCCGTCGAGCTCGGAGGAGCCGGCCTCGGTCACGACCACGCGCTCGCGTTCCTCGAGCTCGAAGCGCAGTTCGAGACCCCACCCGGGCACTCCCTGTTCGACATCTCCTTGGAGCTGATCTCCCCCACCGTCATGCTCCTCGGCACGCCGGAGCAGCAGCAGCGCTACGTGCCGTCGTTCCGCCGGGGCGACGAGGTCTGTTGCCAGATCTTCTCCGAACCGGGCGCCGGCTCCGATCTGGGCAGCATCGCGACCCGTGCCGTTCGTGACGGCGACGAATGGGTCATCGACGGGCAGAAGGTCTGGACCTCCGGCGCCCGCCACGCCGACTTCGGCTACCTCCTGTGCCGCACGGGCACCGTCGAGGAGCAGCATCGCGGCCTCACGGCCTTCATCGTGCCCATGAACACACCCGGCATCGACATCCGGCCCCTGCGCCAGATGAGCGGCGGCGCCGAGTTCAACGAGATCTTCCTCACCGGCGCGCGCGTTGCCGACGCGAACCGCCTCGGCGAGATCGGCGGTGGATGGCAGGTTGCGCTCACGACGCTCGGCTTCGAGCGCGCCGCGGCGGCGAACACCGAGGCCACCCGGGCCGCGTTCTTCCCGCGGCTCGTCATGCTCGCCCGCCGGGTCGGCCGCGACGACGACCCGATCATCCGCCAGGGCCTGGCGCGGGTCTACATCGAGGAGGAGGTTCAGCGCCTGACCCGCCGTCGCGCCGCCGAAGGCTGGCGGACGACCGGGCGCCCCGGTCCCGAGGGCTCGATCGGCAAGCTGGCCTGGACCGACGCACTGCAGGACATCGGCGACCTCGCGGCGGCTCTCCTCGGCGCCGCACTCACCGCCGACACCGGCGAGTGGGGCACGTTCCGCTGGGCCGAGTTCCTCACCGGCACGCAAGGGCTCCGCATCGGCGGTGGCACCGACGCCGTGCAGCGGAACACCATCGGCGAACGCGTGCTCGGCCTCCCACGCGAACCGCGGCTCGGGGGCTGACGCCGAGGACGGGCTGACCCAGCCGAAGCCGGCCGGGTCAGCCCCGGCGTCACCGGAAGTCCATCCAGTGGCCGTGGGGGGTCCAACCGGAGTGGAACGGGATCTCGATCGTCGCGATCGGCCCTGCGGTGATGTCGTCCGTGTCGAACATCAGGTACTCCGCGCGGTCTTCGGTCCAGTAGGTGACCGGGACGATCACGTAGCCGTCCCCCTCGGGCGCGTCGCTGCGCCTCGGCGCGAACGCCGGCTCGAGGACGGCGACCGGTCCACCGTCGGTGATCCGGTAGACCCGCTCCTCACCGGTTCGGACGTCGATGTGGACGAGGTCCTTCATCGCCATGCCCGTGCCCTTCGGCTCGCCCCCGATCATGAAGCCGTGCCGGTAGGGCTTGCCGAAGTACCGCTCGTCGATCTTGGTGAGCTCGCACGGTCGCTCGTTGACGTGCTCGGTCTTGGACGAACCCGTGCTCAGGTCCACAGTCCAACGACCGAACGCGCTGCGCGCGATGGCGAAGAACAGCTTCACCGGCTGACCGTCCATGAAGTCGAACTCGAAGGGCCACGGCGGCCGTTCGAAGATCGGACCATCGAGGGTGAGGACGTCGCCGTCGACGTTGCCCGACAACGTGTGCATGATGCACTCCGCAGGGAAGTCCAGCTCCAGCAACCGCACGGGCGTGTTCGGGAAGCCCTTGCGCGGCACGAGTGCGAGCACCATTGGGAGCGAGGGATCCCAGTCGAAGGCGCTGTGCCCCTCGAGTACCCGCTTCGGCGAGGCGATCCACGGCTGGATCGGCAGCACCAGGTGGTCGGTCGTGAGCCAGCCGTCGTGGATCATCGAGCCGTACGGCGCGTCCTCGATCGCCATCGAGGTGACGGTGCCGTCGGCGTGGACCACGTGCGCGGTCAGGTAGGGCGGTTCGTCACTCCAGACCCATCCCCAGAGGTCGCCGGTGTCGGGATCCCACTTCGGATGCGCGATGAAGGTGCAGTTGGGATTCACATCGTCGGGCACGATGTCGCGTGTGTGGTCATTGGGTCGGCCGGGGTCGCGGTGGATGCCCCGGGCGAGACCCGTCGACCACTTCACGATGCCCTTCGTCTCCAGCGTGATCGGGTCGAGGGCCACGGGAGGACCACCCTGCTCACCGACCGCCAGCAGCTCCCCGGCGAAGGGCACCACGTTGATGCCGTTGGTTCCCTGGGGGACGCCGGCGTTGCGCTCGTCGCGCGCCACGTCGCCCCAGCCGAAGTTGCGCAGATCCTCCCAGTGGCCATCGGTCCACTCGAACATGCCGGTCCCGTGCTGCTCCTCGAGCAGGTACTTCGGCGTCCGCACCCACCGGTTGCGGAACGTCGCGGTGCCGTTGTCGAAGACGAGTCCCTGGATCATCCCGTCGAGCTGGAGCACGCCGTTCGGGCCCTGGCGGCTTGGCCGCTTCCATGCGGGGCCGTTGCGGTACATCCCGCCGGCCACGTCACGCGGGATCTCCCCCCGAACGACGCAGTCCTCGACGGTGGCCTCGAAGCGCATGGGCTTGAACGGGCCGCTGAACATGCCGTTGGCAGGCGGCGGAACGACCATGGCGATCCCCTCTCGTCGGTCTCCGTGACTATACCATGCGGTATGGTATGTTCCAACTCAGGGCCCGACGACGGCGGCGGCCGCCCGCGGTCGGGTGTTCACGCTCATCCCTCCTGACGGGAGATCGTGTAGCGGCAGCGCGGTGCGCCGTCGGGCATCCAGGTCAGCCGCTCGACCCGCAGCTCGGGGTCCACCGTGGCGCACCGCTGCTGGAGCCAGAGCCGGCACCCCGTCTCGCAGAGCCCGTCGGTGATCGGCAGGCCTGCATCGCGCGGCCGCTGGAGCAGGTATCCGAACCCGCAGAGCGCGCTCACATCGGCCTGGTCCGCACTCTCGATGTGGACCTCGACGTCGCCGCCCTCACACTGGATCTCGGCCTGGAACGTCTGGGACACCGCAGCCGCGCCCTTGCCGGTGAGGCCGAGAACCCGCCGGTAGGTGTCGACCAGCGCGTCGGTATGGCCCTGCCCGTACTCACCCGCGAGCTCGTTGGCCACCTCCCAACCGAAGCGCTCGGCGATCCGCCGGTAGGTGTTGAGGTGCTCGTGGCGGAAGATGCTCTGCAGCAACGTGTACCGCTGCTCGAGCGAGAGGTCGACGGTGCGGTGCCCGAGCGGCTCGAGGATCGGGAACCGAACCGCGGGAGCGTCGGCGCGCGAGTCGTCGCTCACCCCTCTCCGTCCCTGACGGCCCGGTAGTCCGGTGTGCGCCGCGCGGCGAACGCGGCGATGCCTTCGCGCGCTTCCGATGTCGCGGTGCGGCCGAGGAACGTCTGCCACTCGAACGCGAGCGCCTCGGCCAGGCTCCGGTCGACCCCGTGGTACACCACGGCCTTGGCGGCACCGAGCCCGCCGCTCGCGCCGTCGGCGAGCTCCGCCGCGAGGGTCGCCGCGGCGTCGTCCACCTCGTCGTCGGGCACCACCCGGTTCACGAGGCCCCAGTCCTCGGCGTCGGCGGCGGTGAGGACCCGGT
>BTUT01000021.1:0-15381 GCA_045862935.1 Acidimicrobiia bacterium | reverse complement strand
GGTGTTCGCGGCCGCCGGCATCACCGATCCCCTCGCGCAGATCGACGTGTCGGAGATCTACGTCCCGTTCTCGTGGTACGAGCCGATGTGGCTCGAGGGGCACGACATCGTCGGCCCGGGTGAGGCGTGGAAGCTCATCGAGTCGGGCGACACGAACCTCGGTGGCCGGTTCCCGGTGAACCCCTCGGGTGGTGTGCTGTCGTCGAACCCGATCGGTGCGTCGGGGATGCTGCGCTTCGCCGAGGCCGCGCTCCAGGTGCGCGGCCGAGCCGGCGAGCACCAGGTGGAGGGCGCGACGGTCGCGTTCGGGCAGGCGTACGGGGGTGGGGCGCAGTACTTCGCGATGTGGGTGGTGGGCGCCACGCAGGACGCGGTCGAACGCAAGCGATGAGCGGCCGGTGACCGAGCCGGGGGCGCGTTTCGCGGTCGAGGACTCCCCGGAGGAGGCGGCGTTCCGGTCGGCGGCGCGCGCGTTCCTCGCGTCGATCGCTCCCTTGCGCACCGACGCCGACGACACCGGCAGCTACTTCGTGATGGCCGACGCCGACCCGGAGGCGCACGCACGCCACGTCGCGACCGCGAGGGCGAACCAACGCCGGATCTTCGACGGGGGGTGGGCGGGGATCGCGGTCCCGCACGAGTACGGCGGGCGCGGGGGCGACCCGTCGCAGGAGCGGATCTTCCGTCAGGAGCAGGCTCGCTTCGCGATCGACACCGGGCTGTTCTCGATCGCGCACGGGATGGTGGTGCCGACGATCCTGGCGCACGGGACCGAAGACCAGAAGCGGCGCTTCGTCGAGCCCACCTTGCGGGGCGACGAGATCTGGTGCCAGCTGTTCTCCGAGCCCGGTGCGGGCTCGGATCTCGCGGGGCTCACCACGCGCGCGGTGCGTGACGGCGACGAGTGGGTGGTGAACGGGCAGAAGGTCTGGAACTCGAGTGCGCACCACGCGGACCTCGGCATCCTCCTCGCGCGCACCGACGTCGAGGCGCCGAAGCATCGGGGGATCACCTACTTCCTCGTCGACATGCACACGCCGGGAGTCGACGTGCGGCCGCTGCGCCAGGCGACCGGCCTGGCCCACTTCAACGAGGTGTTCCTCACCGACGTCCGCATCCCCCACGACCGGGTGCTCGGTGAGGTGAACGGTGGGTGGGCGGTGACGCAGACGACGCTGATGAACGAGCGGACCTCGATCGGCGGGAGCGGAGCGGGCGCGGGCGTCAGCGGCCTCCTCCGCATGGCCCGCGATCTCGGCGTCACCGGCGATCCCGCGATCCGCCAGGCGCTCGCCGCGGCGTTCATCCGTGCCGAGATCGTCAAGTACCTCGGCGCGCGGACGCAGGCCGCGGTCCGGGCGGGCCGGCAGCCGGGTCCGGAGTCGTCGGTGCTGAAGCTCGCCGCGTCCCTGCAGTCGGCGCCCAACGGCGACCTCGGCCTGCTCCTCCAGGGTGCGGGCGGCATGCTCGCCGGCGCGGATGCCTACCGTCGCGGCTTGTACCAGCAGACGTTCGTCGGGCAGTGGGGCGTGCGCTTCGGCGGGGGCACGGAGCAGATCCAGCGCAACGTCATCGGTGAGCGGGTGCTCGGCCTCCCGAGCGAGCCCCGTCCCGACAAGACGGCCCCGTTCAAGGACCTGCCCCGCAACGCCTGAGCGCCCGGCCTCGCGGTGCGGGTTCGGCGTGCGACCCGCGGCGGCGCGTTCCTCGTGCCCACGAGCCCGGGGTCGGCAGGCGACGCTTCACCAGGGCATGGTGGAGCCGCCGTTGGGGCGCATCACGATGCCCGTCACGAACTTCGCGGCCGGCGACGCGAGGTACAGCGCGGCGAACGCGATGTCGTCGGGTTCGCCCGGGATCCCCATCGGCGACATCTTCGATCGCATCGCCACGTACTCCCGCTTCCGGTCGGGGTCGACCGTCCCGTCCGGTCGCCGCGCGTGGCGCTCGTTCATCGGCGTGTCCACCCAGCCCGGCGCGATCGCGTTCACCCGCACACCGCTCGGCGCGAGCTCGGTCGCGAGCGTGCGCGACAGCTGCGCGACCGCGGCCTTCGCGGCGCCGTAGCAGATGAGCCCGGGGGTGGGGATGTCGATCGCGCCCGACGCGAGGTTGATGATCGACCCGGCGCCCTGGGCCTGCATCACCCGCCCGGCGGCCTGGCAGCCGAAGAACACGCCCTTGAAGTTGACCGCCATGACGCGGTCGAGCACCTCTTCGGACGTGTCGAGCACGAGGCCGTCGACGATGATCGCCGCGTTGTTCACCATGACGTCGAGGCGGTCGTGGGCCGCGACGACGCCGCCGACGAGCGCGTCGACGTCGGCGCGCTTCGTCACGTCGACCACGCGAGTCTCTGCTCGACCTCCGGCCGTCCGGATGCCCTCGGCGGTCTCGGCCGCGGTGTCCTCGACGATGTCGGCGCACACCGCGAGCGCGCCGGCCTCCGCGAGGCGTGAGGCGATGGCCCGGCCGATGCCGCGGCCTGCGCCGGTCACGATGGCCACCGACCCCGTGAGATCGAACGCGTCGGCGATCGTCCGGATCGTCGGGTTCGGAGGTGTTTCGGTCATGGCGGTGCAGCGTAGGCCCCGGCGCAGCACCTACGCTGCGGCTTCGTGACGGCCGCACTGGCGGGACTGCGGGTCGTGGAGCTGGGCTGTGGCCTGCCCGCGAGCTACGCGACCAAGTTGTTGGGCCTGCTCGGCGCGGACGTCGTGAAGGTCGAGCCGGTGTCGGGTGACCCCGAGCGCGGCCGGGGGCCGTTCGCCGGCGACGTGGTCGACCGTGATCGCGGGGGCGGTCTGTTCCGCTACCTCAACGCCGACAAGCGGTCGGTGTTGCTCGATCCGGGCCGAGTCGACGACGTCACGACGTTGCGGTCCCTGCTCAGCGGTGCCGACGTGCTCGTGGAGTCGCTGGGGCCGGGCGGGCTCGAGGCCCTCGGCCTCGCTCCCGAGTCGTTCGCCATCGCGAACCCGCACCTCGGCGTCGTGCGGATCAGCCCCTTCGGCCAGCACGGTCCCGCGGCCGGCTACCCGGCCACCGGCCTCACCGTGATGGCCATGGGCGGCTGGGTCTCGAACCACGGCATCCCGGGGGTCGATCCCGTGCAGACCGGAGGACGCCTGCACGAGTACACGATCGGGTCCTACGCCGCGTGTGCGGCACTCACCGTGCGGCGCGCGGGGCGCGCGGCCGACCGCCCGGTGACGGCCGATCTCTCGGCGCTCGAGGTCATGGTCGGCACGCTTCCCTACCCGATGCTGCTCCACGAGACGTTCATGCGCCTCGGGTTCCCGGTGGGGGAAGAGCGCTTCTCCACGATCCCGGGCATCGTGCGATGCCACGACGGCTGGGTGGGGATCAACGCGCTCACCGGTCAGCACTTCCAGGACATCTGCGCGATGCTCGACGCCCCCGAGTTCGCCGGCCGCCAGACCGAGCTCACCTGGGGCGGTGAGCCCCTCGCCGAGTTCTTCGCCGCGGTGCAGCCGTGGCTCGACGCGCACACCGTCGACGAGATCGTCTCGCTCTGCCAGGCGTTCCGCATCCCGGCGGCGCCCGTGGGCGACGGCGAGAAGCTCGTGCACTACCCGCAGTTCGTCGCGCGGCCCTTCTTCACCACCGAACCCGGCGGCGACCTCGTGTTCCCGGGGCCGCCGTGGCGCCTGAGCGCGACGCCGGCCGAGGCTCGCCGGCCGGCCCCCACGCTGACCGAGGCGGCCGACGCCGCGGCTGCGTTCCACGCGCCGCGGAGGTCACCGGCAGCTCACCCGCTCGTGCCGTCAGGGCTGGGAGCCCCGACCGCACCGCCGACCGACCCGGCGCTGCCCTTCGCGGGGCTGCGCGTCGTCGACCTCGGGACGTTCTGGGCAGGGCCCTACGTCGGCATGTACCTCGGTGCGTTCGGTGCCGACGTGGTGAAGGTCGAGTCGATCCAGCGGCCCGACGGCTTCCGGTTCTCGGGCGCGTTCCCCCAGGAGGGGGACGACTGGTACGACCTCGGCGGCATCTGGCAGGGCACCAACCTCGACAAGCGCGGGGTGACCCTCGACGCGACCCGCGAGGCCGGACGCCGGCTGCTGTGCGCGCTGATCGCGCGCGCCGACGTCGTGATCGAGAACTTCTCGGCCCGCGTCGTGGAGCAGTTCGGGCTCGCGTACGACGACGTGCGCGCCCTCCGTCCCGACGTGATCATGCTGCGCATGCCGGGCTACGGGCTCGCCGGGCCGTGGCGCGACTACGTCGGCTGGGCCATGGGCATCGAGCAGGCGTCGGGCATGGCCCAGGTCACCGGGTACGCCGACAAGCCCATGCACCCCGGGGGCTTCGCCGACCCGATGATCGCGATGCACGCCGCGGTGGCCCTGCAGGCGGGGCTCGAGCACCGCGAGCGCACCGGCGAGGGGCAGATGATCGAGGTCGCGCAGCTCGAGACGGCCTGCTGCCTCACCGCCGACCAGCCGATGGACTTCCAGCTCAACGGGCGTCTCGCGTCGCGCACGGGCAACCGCGACCCGCGGATCGCACCCCAGGGCGTGTACCGGACGCGCGACGACGAGTGGGTGGCCCTGAGCGTGCGCCACGACGGCGACTGGCGGGCGCTGCTCGACGCACTCGACCGCCCGCTGTGGGCGACCGATGAGTTCGCGACCGTCGCGGGTCGGCTGCGCAACCACGACGACCTCGACGAGCTCCTCGGGGAGTGGTTCGCGGCGCGTCCGGCACACGACGCCGTGGCGAGGTTGCGGGACCACGGTCTGCCGGTGGGCATGATGCTGCGCGCTCCCGTGATGTACGAGGAGCCCCAGCTCCTGGCCCGCGGCTACTACGTGCCGCTGGACCACGCGAAGACCGGGGTGCGTCGCTACCCGGCGTGGCCGATGCGGTTCTCGTTCGCGGCGGCTCCACACCGGTTCGGCGCGCCGACGCTCGGTCAGCACAACGCCGAGGTGCTCGCGGAGCTGGGCGTGGGTCGTGACGAGCTCGTCGCGCTGGCGGCCGACGGGATCATCGGCGACCGGATGGCGGGCACCTGAGAACGGGTCCTAGTGTGGAACGCGTTCTCGGAAGCGGAAGCGATGTACCTCGACTACACCGACGAGCAGAAGGCCCTGAGCACGCAGCTGCGGGAGTACTTCGCGCGCCTGCTCCCGCCCGAGGTGCGCGCCGACATGGGCGATGCCGGTGAGGGGAGCCCGCGCTTCCGCGAGATCGTGCGCCGGATGGGCGCCGACGGCTGGCTCGGGATCGGGTGGCCCGAGGAGTACGGCGGCCAGGGGCGCGGCATCCTCGATCAGTTCGTGTTCTTCGACGAGGTGCAGCGCGCCGACGCGCCCTTCCCGTTCGTCACCGTCAACACCGTGGGCCCGGCCATCATGGCGATGGGGACCGACGAGCAGAAGCAGCGCTACCTCCCCGGCATCCTCTCGGGTGAGGTCAACTTCGCCATCGGGTACACGGAGCCGGAAGCCGGCACCGACCTCGCGTCGCTGAGGACGCGGGCCGTCCTCGACGGCGACGAGTGGGTGATCAACGGCAGCAAGGTGTTCACGAGCGGCGCGAACCAGGCCGACTACGTCTGGCTCGCGTGCCGGACCGACCCCGACGCGCCGAAGCACAAGGGCATCTCGATCATCGTCGTGCCCACGTCGTCGCCGGGCTTCAAGACCACGCCCATCGTGACGGTGGGCAGCGTGGTCACCCAGGCCACCTACTACGACGACGTGCGCGTGCCCAAGGACGACGTGATCGGTGAGGTGAACGGCGGCTGGCGGCTCATCACCAGCCAGCTCAACCACGAGCGGGTCGGGCTCGCAGCGCTCGCGGGGCGTACCCACCAGCTGTTCGACGGGCTCGTGGCGTGGTGTCGTGACACACCCGCGGCCGACGGCACGGGGCGCGCGATGATCGACGTCGAGTGGGTCCAGCGCGACCTCGCCGAGGCGCACGCTCGCGGCGAGGCGATGAAGCTCCTCAACTGGCGCATGGCCGCGGCGGTGGCCAACGGCACGCTCACGCCGGCGGACGCGTCGGCGGCGAAGGTGTTCGGCGTCGAGACCCAGATCGCGATGTACCGCCTCATGCTCGGGGTGCTCGGGGCGGCCGGCTACCTCCCCGAGGGCTCCCCGGGCGCGGTGCTGCACGGCGACGTCGAGCGAGCCGGGCGGGCCGCGCAGATCAACACCTTCGGCGGGGGCGTCGTCGAGGTGCTGCGCGAGATCGTGGCGACGGCCGGGCTGGGGATGGTGCGCCAGGCCCGCTGAGGGCCGAGGATCCGACTGCCGGCGGCCCGGACGGGCCGTCCGCTACCACGGGAGCACGCGTGAGCGAGACCGAGACGACGACCGAGGCCGCCAAGGCCGAGCTCCTCGCGAAGCTGAAGGCGTTCGAGGGTCGGGAGATCGACTCCCAGATCGGCCCGGACGCCGTGAACCAGGCCATGATCCGCCACTGGGTCGAGGCGATGGGCGACGAGAACCCCGTCTACACCGACGAGGAAGCCGCCGCGGCGTCGGTGCACGGGGAGATCATCGCCCCGCCGGTGATGCTGCAGGCGTGGACGATGCAGGGGATCCACGGCAACGTCCGCGAGCCCGGCGGGGAGAGCGACAACCCCCAGACGGGCCTGCTGAACCTGCTGGAGTCGGCGGGCTTCGTGGGCGTGGTCGCCACGAACTGCGACCAGGAGTACGACCGGATGCTGCACCTCGGCGACCACCTGATGACGCGCAGCGTCATCGACTCGGTCTCGGAGGAGAAGGCCACGGGCCTCGGTGTCGGCCACTTCGTGACGACGCGCATCGAGTACCTCACCGTCGACGGCGAGCCGGTGGGTCGCCAGCTGTTCCGGATCCTGAAGTTCCGCCCCGGCACGGGGCGCCAGGCCGCGGGCCCCGCCGGCTCGGCGGCGGAGGCACCGGGCGCGGCGGCGCCCCCGACCCCAGGGACCGAGGCACCCCGACCGAAGCGGCCCCGGCCGGGCACCACCCACGACAACCTGTTCTTCTTCGAGGGGGCGTCGGAGCACCGCCTCCTGATCCAGCGCTGCTCGGCCTGCCAGGCGCTGCGCCATCCGCCCCAGCCTCGCTGTGACCGGTGCGGCTCGTACGAATGGGACACGCTCGAGGCGAGCGGTCGCGGCACCGTCTACAGCTTCGTGGTGAACCACTACCCGCAGGTCCCGGCGTTCGACTACCCGCTGCCCATCGGGCTCATCGAGCTCGAGGAGGGCACTCGACTCGTGGCCCAGATCGTCGACTGCCCCATCGAGGAGATCCGGGTCGGCCTGCCGGTCGAGGTGACCTGGCTCGACGACGATCCCGAGCTCGTGCTGCCCGCGTTCCGCCCGGCGCGCCAGGGAGGGCTCGCCGGGCCGGCCGAGCGCGCCTCGTGAACTTCGATCTCACCGAGGAGCAGGTCGCGGTGCGCGACCTCGCCGAGCAGATCTTCACGGGGTCGGTCACGGTCGAGCGCGTGAAGGAGATCGAGGCGAGTGAGGACCGCTTCGACCGCGCGCTGTGGCGAGCGCTCGCCGACGCCAACCTCCTCGGCATCGCGCTCCCCGAGGCCCACGGGGGCAGCGGGCTCGGGGTCACCGAGGTGGCACTCGTGCTGGAGCAACAGGGCCGGGTGGTGGCGCCGGTGCCCTTCTGGGCGACCGTCGTGCTCGGCGCCCTGCCGGTCGCGGCGTTCGGCACGCCCGGTCAGCAGGCCGCCCTCCTCCCCGGCGTGGTCGCCGGTGAGACCGTGCTCACTGCGGCGCTCGCGGAGTCCGGCGTGAACGATCCGCGCGCGCCGCAGGTGCGGGCGACGCGCGACGACGCCACGTGGCGACTCGACGGGTTCAAGCCGTCGGTGCCCGCCGCGCACCTCGCGTCCCGGATCCTCGTTCCGGCCGTGGCCCCCGAGGGCGTGGCGGTGTTCGTCGTCGACCCGACGGCGCCGGGCGTGACGCTCGATCGGGCCGTCACCACGAACCGCGAGGTGCACCCCCACCTCCAGCTCGCCGGCGCGCCCGCCGAGCTGCTGGGAGACGGCTCGGTGCCGGGCGAGCGGGTGCTGGGCGCGATGGTCGACCGCGCGCTCCTCGGCCTCTGCGCACTGGCGCTCGGGGTGTGCGAGGCGGCGACGCGCCACGCCGCGGGGTACACATCGGAGCGGGTCCAGTTCGGGAAGCCGCTGTCGGCGTTCCAAGGGTCCCAGATCCGGGCGGCGGATGCGTTCATCGACACCGAGGCCATCCGGGTGACGACGTTGCAGGCGGCATGGAAGCTCGATGCCGGGCGGGACGCGTCGCTCGACGTGCTGGTGGCGAAGTGGTGGGCGTCGGAGGGCGGGCAGCGGGTGGTGCACCACGTCCAGCACCTGCACGGCGGCATGGGTGCGGACATCGACTATCCCGTCCACCGGTACTTCCTCTGGGGCAAGCAGATCGAAGACATGCTCGGCGGCGCGAGCGCCACGCTCCAGCGCCTCGGACGCCGACTCGCGGAGGTGCACGCATGACCGCTACGACCCGACCGTCACTGCGTTACGACGAGGTGCAGGTGGGCGACGAGATCCCGATGCTCGAGGTCCCGTTGACCCGCACCCTCATCGTGTCGACCGCGATCGCGTCGCGTGACTACCAGGACGTGCACCACGACCCCGCGCTCGCGCAGGAGAAGGGGTCCCAGGACATCTTCATGAACATCCTCACCACGAACGGCCTCGTGGGCCGTTACGTGACCGACTGGGCGGGGCCGAACGCGCTCCTGAAGTCGGTGCGGATCCGCCTCGGAGCGCCGAACTACCCGGGCGACACCATGCGGATCACGGGCGCGGTGGTGAGCAAGGCCGACGGGGTGATCGAGGTCGCGGTCAAGGGCTCGAACCAGCTGGGCGACCACGTCACGGGCACCGTGGCACTGGAGCTCCCGGAGGTGCCGATCTCGTGGCGCGCCGCCGACGGCACGAAGAAGGGCTCGAAGAAGGGCTCGAAGAAGGGCTCGAAGAAGGGGTCCGACGAGAAGGCGAAGAAGAAGAGGTCGAAGAAGAAGAAGTCGAAGAAGTAGGCGAGGATCTCGTCGGGGAAGAGCCGCGGGAAGGACGAGTAGGAGAACCATGAGCGAGAAGCACCGGACGCTCGACGCGGCGGCCATCGTCGGCATCGGCGCGACCGAGTTCTCGAAGAACTCGGGTCGCTCCGAGATGCGGCTCGCGGTGGAGGCGTGCGAGGCCGCGATCGCCGACGCCGGGTTGCACCCGTCGCAGATCGACGGATGGGTGACCTACAGCGCCGAGACCAACCCCGAGATCGAGGTGGCCAAGAACCTCGGGGCGGGGGACATGACCTACTTCGCGCGCGTCCACCACGGGGGCGGTGCGGCGTGCGGCACGATCCTGCAAGCGGTCCTCGCGGTGCACGCGGGGGTGGCCGACTACGTCGTGTGCTACCGCGCGTTCAACGAGCGGTCCGGGCGGCGGTTCGGCGCGGGAGTGCAGGATCGTCCCGCGCAGGCCACGGCCGAGAGCGCGGGCTTCGCGTGGTACGCGCCGTTCGGCTTGCTCACGCCGGCACAGTGGGTGGCGATGTTCGCGCGCCGCTACATGCACGAGTTCGGCGCGACGAGCGAGGACTTCGGACGCATCGCGGTCGCCGACCGCAAGCACGCGGCCACGAATCCCAAGGCGTACTTCTACGGCGCGCCGATCACCCTCGAGGACCACCAGCAGTCGCGCTGGATCGTGGAGCCGCTCCACCTGCTCGACTGCTGCCAGGAGTCCGACGGTGCGCAGGCGCTCGTGGTCACGACGCCCGAGCGGGCGCGCGACCTCAGGCAGCCGCCGGTCCTCGTGCGCGCCGCGGCGCAGGCCGCGGGTGACCACCAGGAGATGATGACGAGCTACTACCGGCCGTCGATCACCGGGCTCCCCGAGATGGGGCTCTGCGCGCGCCAGCTCTACAACACCACCGGGCTCGGACCGTCCGACTTCCAGACCGCGGTCATCTACGACCACTTCACGCCGCTCGCGCTCCCGCAGCTCGAGGAGTTCGGGTTCTGCGGTCGCGGGGAGGCGAAGGACTTCATCAAGGACGGCGCGATCGAGCTCGGCGGCCGGCTCCCGATCAACACCCACGGGGGGCAGCTCGGCGAGGCCTACATCCACGGGATGAACGGGATCGCCGAGGGTGTGCGCCAGGTGCGAGGCGAGGCGGTGAACCAGGTCCCGGGCGTCGAGCACGTCCTCGTCACCGCCGGCACCATGGTCCCCACCAGCGCGCTCATCCTCGGCCGCGACCACTGATCCCAACCCCGCCGGTTCGGAGGTCGGCGAACCGGTGCACGTGGGGGCCTGCCGACGCCAGATCGGAGGGGCGATGGGGCGGCTGGACGGACGGGTCGCGGTGGTGACCGGGGCCGGACAGGGCGTGGGCCGCGGCATCGCGCGCCGGTACGCGCGGGAGGGCGCGGCGGTCGCCGTCGCCGAGATCAACGCCGACACCGGTGAAGCGGTCGTCGCCGAGATCACCGACGAGCTGGGTGGCCGCGCGATCTTCGTCCCCACCAACGTGCTGGAGCAGGACCAGGTCGAGGCGATGGTCCAACGCACGGTGGACGAGCTGGGAGCCGTGCACATCCTGGTGAACAACGCCTACGTCGCCGGTGGCTTCGCGCGCTTCGAGCACAAGCCCGACGGCGATCTCGACCTCGCGTTCCGCGGTGGGCCGCTCCACACCTGGTGGGCGATGCGCGCGGCGTTCCCGCACATGAGGGCGCAGCAGTGGGGGCGCATCATCAATCTCGTGTCGTTGAACGGGATCAACGCGCACAAGTACTCGGCTGACTACAACGCGGCGAAGGAGGCCATCCGCGCGTTGACGCGCACCGCGGCCGTGGAATGGGGCCGGCACAACATCCTCTGCAACTGCATCGCGCCCGCGGCCGCGTCGCCGGCCTACGTCGCGTTCGCCGAAACCGCACCCGAGAACGCCAAGGAGATGCTGAAGTCGAACCCGCTCGGTCGCATGGGCGACCCGGAGCACGACATCGGCGGGGTTGCGCTGTTCTTCGCGAGCGAGGACTCCGACTACGTCACCGGCAACACCATCTTCGCGAGCGGTGGCACCCATGTGAACGGGGTCCAGTGGGACCCGCCGATGCCGGACTGAGCAGGACCGAGCAGGTGTCGACTCGGACCGGTGTCAACCACGTCATCGTGACGCGGCCCATGGCGCTCGCATGAACCTCGACTTCACCGGGAGGGTGGCCTGGGTCGCGGGAGCGGCGCGTCGGCCCGGGATCGGTGCCGCCGTGGCGCGCCTGCTCGCCCGCGCCGGGGCCGACGTCGCGTGTGTCGACGTCGTGGTCGACCGGCCGACGGAGGCCGACACCTACGAGGTCGACCAGGTGGCGCTCGACGCGACGGTGGCGGCGGTCGAGGCCGAGGGCCGTCGCGCCGTGGGCCTCGCGGTCGACCTCACCGATCCCGACCGGGTCGCGGAGTCCGTCGCCCGCACGGTCGAGCGGTTCGGCCGCGTCGACGTCTGCGCCAACCTGTCGGGCGGGACCGGCCCGCGCCTGGGCACGGGTCCGGTCATCGACGTCTCACCGCGGGTGTGGCACCGCACCCTCGACGCGAACCTCACCGCGGCGTGGCTCGGCTCGCAGGCTTGTGCGCGCCAGATGATCGAGCAGGGGACGGGCGGTGCGATCGTGAACCTCGCGTCGTCGGCCGCGCTCACGGGCGAACCGAACTTCGGCGCGTTCTCTGCGGCGCGGGCCGGGGTGGTCCGGATGACCGAGGTGCTCGCGGTCGAGCTCGCGCCCCATGGCATCCGGGCGAATTCGGTGTGCCCGCTCGGTGTGGCACCTGCAGCCGGAGGGGGCAACCCGGGGCTCGAGCACACGGCGAACGCGCACAGGGGCAGCGTCGACGACTGGGTGCGTGATCTCATCCCGCTCGGGCGCATGCAGTCGCCCGACGAGACCGCGAACGTGGTCGTGTTCCTCGCTTCCGACGCGGCCAGCTTCGTGAGCGGTGAGCACATCCTGGTGAGCGGCGGCGCCCGCTTCTGACGGCGATCGCGCACTGGCCGTCCCCGGCCGCGCCGCGTGGCATCCTGTGATCCGAAGAGGGGGTGTTCGATGACGACGGACCTGGGCGCAGAGGCGCACGACGCGCGGGACCGGGAGGCGCGCGAGGCGCAGGCCGACGAGCGCGACCCGTTCGCCGAGTTCGACGCCGCGGCGGGCATCGGCACGGTGCGCGACCCGCATCCGGTCTGGGCGGCGCTGCGTGAGCAGAGCCCGGTGCACATCGGCCCGATGGCCGAGCACTTCGGTGGTACGTCGCTCGAGAACGCGATGATCGGGGCGGATGCACGGCCCTTCACCGCGCTGTCGTTCGAGGCCGTGCAGGCGGTGCTCCGCGACGGCGAGACGTTCTCGTCGGCGGGCTACGCGCAGACGATCGGGCTGCTCTTCGGGCACTCGATCCTCGAGATGGACGAGCCCGAGCACCACGCGTACCGGGCGCTGATCCAGCAGGCGTTCACCCGCAAGGCGATGGAGACCTGGGAGGAGGAGATCGTGCAGCCGGTGGTCGACGAGCTCGTCGGCCGGTTCGCCGACCGCGGCCACGCGGACCTCGTGCGGGAGCTGCTCTTCCCGTTCCCCGTCACCGTGATCGGGAAGATGATCGGGCTGCACGACGACGACCTGCCCGTGTTCCATCGCAAGGCCGTGGAGCTCATCTCGATCATGAGCGACGTCGAGGTCGGTCTCCAGGCGTCGGCGTGGCTGTACGACTACTTCCAGGGGATCATCGCCGATCGCCGGGTCGCGCCCCGCCACGACCTGATCAGTGTGCTCGCCGAGGCCGAGCTCGACGGCCAGCGCCTCACCGACGACGAGATCATCGCGTTCCTCCGTCTCCTGCTGCCCGCGGGCGCCGAGACGACGTACCGCTCGTCGAGCAACCTGGTGTTCGCCTTGCTCACGCACCCGGACCAGCTCGCCGCGCTCCGCGACGACCGCACGCTCCTGCCGCAGGCGATCGAGGAGGGTGTGCGCTGGGAGCCCCCGCTGACGAGCATCGGGCGCACGTGCACGCGCGACACCGTCGTCGAGGGAGTGGCGATCCCCGCGGGCTCCCCGGTGCAGGTCTGCATGGCCGCGGCGAACCGTGACCCGTCCCGCTGGGTGCGGCCCGACGAGTTCGACATCTTCCGCGAGCCGAAGCAGCACATGTCGTTCGCGTTCGGACCGCACATGTGCCTCGGGATGCACCTCGCGCGCATGGAGACCACGGTCGCGCTCAACGCGCTCCTCGACCTCGAGAACCTTCGCCTCGACCCCGAGGCCGTCGACGTGCACATCAGCGGGCTCGCGTTCCGCGCGCCGGCGACGCTCCCGGTCCTGTTCGACTGAGCGCCGCGACGGGCCGCGCCGGTGGATTGACCGGCCGGCGACCGCCGCACCTAGCCTGACGGTGACGTCGCGACCAGGGAGGACCGATGACCGCAGGCCCCGGTGAGCCCATTCGCAACCTCGTGACCCGACCTCCGGTGCTGGTGCACCTCGACGACTCGCTGCGCCGGGTCGCGCAGCTGTTCGTGGAGGAGTCCATCGGAGCGGCGGTGGTGCGGGGCACCGATCCGCCCGCGATCATCTCCGAGCGCGACATCGTCCGCGCGGTGGCCGACGGGCTCAGCCTCGATCGCACCCACGTCGAGGAGGTCATGACCGACGACCTCGCGGTCGCCTCGCCCCACGACACCGTCGCGCAGGTCGCACGGCTCATGATCGACAACGAGATCCGTCACATCCCGATCATCGAGGACGAGGTGATCGCCGGCCTCATCTCGGGCCGCGACGCGCTGAAGTCCTTCGCCGAGGCCGCCGGCGCCTGAAGGGCGAGCGTGAGGCGCCGGGACCGAACCCCAGGTGCCCGAACCCGGGACGCGCAGTCCGTCCGTGCGTCTCACCCCTCGCGTCGTGGGGGTGAGGGACGCATCATGGGGGTGAGAGGCGGTAGAGGCGGCGGGGGTTGTCGGAGAGGATCTTGCGGAGCGCGGTCGGGGAGAGGTCGGGGCGCTCGGCGAACTCGCGCACGCCGTTCGGGAACGTGCCTTCGGGGTGGGGGAAGTCCGACGCGGTCACGATGCAGTCGGCGCCCACGGCGTCGACCACCGCGCCGAGGCGGGGCTCCTCCATCTCGGCCGAGACGAAGCACTGGCGGCGGAACAGCTCGCTCGGGGGCGCGGAGAGCTCGTCGCAGTCGAGGCCCTCGTAGCGCTCGTAGAGCTCGTCGAGCCACCACAGCCAGAACGGCAGCCACCCCGCACCGGACTCCAGCACGACCACCCGCAGCCCCGGGTGGCGGTCGCAGATGCCGCCCACGAGGAACGAGAACAACGTGAGCTGCGACTCCAGCGGGAACGCGGCCGCGACCCGGGGGAGCGCCCAGGGGCCGAACCGGTCGGCCCCGATCTGGCCCAGCCCGGTGCCGGCGACGTTGTGGATCGCCAGCGCGACGTCGAGCTCCTCCAGCGCCGCCCACAGCGGCTCGTAGTACGGCCGCTCGAGCGTGACGCCGGGCAGCGGCGGCTCCGGCATCACGAAGAACCCCTTGAAGCCGAGTTGCTCGACCCCGCGGCGGGCCTCGGCCACGGCCGCGTCGACGTCGCGCAGGTCGAGCTGGCCGATCGCGAGCAGGCGGTCGGGCGCGGTGGACACGAACGTCGCGGCCCAGTCGTTGTAGGCCCGCACGATGGCCGCGGCGAGCACGGGGTCGAGGCCCCACGCCGACACCTGCATGAGGCCGCGGCTCGGGTACAGCAGCATCTGGTCGATGCCCTGGTCGTCGGCGGCCATCACGTAGGCCTCGGGGTCCCAACCGCGTGAGTCGTAGCGGGCGTACTCGGTGGCCCACATCTCGTTGAGCGTGTCGAGCCCGCCCCGGCGGCTGCGCCAGCGGACGGTGGGGAAGCGGCGATCGCCGTCGATGGTCGCGCCGCCCCGATCGGGGTCGCCCACCGGGCCCCGGTCCCGGAACGCGGGCTCGAGGTGCTCGGCCCAGAAGTCGGGCGGCTCCATGAAGTGCGAGTCGACGTCGATGATCGGGAAGTCGCCGAGGTGCGCCATCGCGTGTGTCTGCCGCGCGCGTGGAGCGGGGGCTCATCGAGGGCGCACCGCCGGCCGTCGTCGTCCGCGGGCGCGCGCCGTCCCGGATCAGGTGGCGACGGGCGCGGTCGCCGACGTGCCCCGTGCCCGGTACTGCGACTGCCACTCCTCGGGGGGCTTGTCGGCGCGGTGCGGTCCGGCGCCGAAGAGGCGCGGGATCTCGCCCTGGAGGTCGGCGACCGTCCAGCCGCGGTCGTGGCGCTGGATC
>BTUT01000020.1:10450-15417 GCA_045862935.1 Acidimicrobiia bacterium | reverse complement strand
GGATCGACGTGGTCGCAGAGGTGCACGCGGTGCTCGACCGCATGGCCTCGTTCGCAGGGCAGATCCGCTCCGGGTCGTGGCTCGGGTACACGGGCCGGCCGATCCGCAACGTGGTGAACGTGGGGATCGGCGGCTCCGACCTCGGGCCGGTGATGGCCTACGAGGCCCTGCGCGCGTACTCGGACCGTGGCCTCACGCTGCGGTTCGTCTCGAACATCGACGCCACCGACCTCGTCGAGGCGACGCGCGATCTCGATCCCGCCGAGACGCTGTTCGTGATCTCGTCGAAGACGTTCTCCACGTTGGAGACGATGACCAACGCCCACTCGGCGCGCGCGTGGGTGGTCGGCGCGCTCGGCGACGACGCCGCGGTGGCGCGGCACTTCGTCGCGGTGTCGACCGACGAGGAGCGCGTGCGCGCCTTCGGCGTCGACCCCGAGAACATGTTCGGCTTCTGGGACTGGGTCGGCGGGCGCTACTCGATGGACTCGGCCATCGGCCTGTCGACGATGATCGCGGTCGGTCCGGACCACTTCCACGAGATGCTCGCCGGGTTCCACGCGCTCGACGAGCACTTCCGCACCGCGCCGTTCGGCGAGAACCTGCCGGTGCTGATGGGACTGCTCGCAGTGTGGTACCGAGCCTTCTTCGGCACACAGACCGTGGGCGTCATGCCCTACGAGCAGTACCTGAAGCGCTTCCCCGCGTACCTCCAGCAGCTCACGATGGAGTCGAACGGCAAGCACGTGACCGTCGACGGCGCGACGGTCGACTACGACACCGGCGCGGTCTACTGGGGCGAGCCCGGCACGAACGGCCAGCACAGCTTCTTCCAGCTGATCCACCAGGGGACGACGATGATCCCCGTCGACCTCATCGGGTTCGCGCGGTCGCTCAACCCGCTGGGTGAGCACCACGACCTGCTCATGGCCAACGTGTTCGCGCAGGCACAGGCCCTCGCGTTCGGCAGGACCGAGGCGCAGGTGCGGGCCGAGGGCACTCCGGACGCCGTGGTCCCGCACCGCGTGATGGAGGGGAACCGGCCGACGTCGGTGATCCTCGCCGACGTGCTCACGCCGTTCCGGCTCGGCACGCTGGTGGCGCTCTACGAGCACAGCGTGTTCACGCAGGGCTCGATCTGGGACATCGACTCGTTCGACCAGTGGGGCGTCGAGCTCGGCAAGGAGCTGGCGAGGCGGATCGCCCCCGAGCTCATGGCCGAGCACGAGCCCGACCTCGACCACGACTCGTCCACGAACGCGCTCATCCGCACCTACCGCCGGCTCAAGGGATGATCCCCGGCTCAGAAGGAGGCGAACCATGGATCTCGGCATGATCGGCCTCGGCCGCATGGGGGCGAACCTCGTGCGCCGCCTCATGCGTGACGGCCACCGCTGCGTGGTGCACGACGTGAGCCCCGCCGCCGTCGACGCGCTGGCCGCCGAGGGGGCGACCGGTGCGCACACGCTCGCGGAGCTGGTCGCCGCGCTCGCGCCGCCGCGCGCCCTGTGGATCATGGTGCCCGCGGGCTCTGTGCAGGGCACCGTCGACGAGCTGCTGACGCTGGTCGACGCCGGCGACGTGATCATCGACGGCGGCAACTCCTACTACCACGACGACATCCACCGCGCGGCGCAGTGTCGCGACCGCGGTGTGCACTACGTTGACTGCGGGACGAGCGGCGGCGTCTGGGGGCTCGAGCGCGGCTTCTGCCTCATGATCGGTGGCGACGACGAGCCCGTGCGGCGCCTCGATCCGATCTTCCGCACGATCGCCCCCGGTGCGGCGAGCGCCGCGCCCACACCCAGCCGCACCCGCACCGACGGCACCGCGCCCGACGGCTACCTGCACTGCGGCCCGAGCGGCGCGGGCCACTTCGTGAAGATGGTCCACAACGGCGTGGAGTACGGGATGATGGCCGCGATCGCCGAGGGCCTGAGCATCATCGAGCACGCCGACGTCGGGATGCAGTCCCAGACGGTCGACGCCGAGACCACGCCACTGCGCAACCCCGAGTACTACCGCTACGACATCGACGTGGCGGAGGTCGCGGAGCTGTGGCGACGGGGGTCGGTGGTCGGCTCCTGGCTCGTGGACCTCACCGCCGACGCGCTCGCGCAGTCCCCGGACCTCGCCGCGTTCGCAGGTCGCGTGTCCGACTCGGGCGAGGGCCGCTGGACGGTGCTCGCCGCGATCGACGAGGGCGTGCCCGCGCCCGTGATCACCGCAGCCCTCAGCCAGCGCTTCGAGTCGCGCGGGCTCGGTGAGTTCACCGCGAAGGTGCTCTCGGCCATGCGCAGCGAGTTCGGGGGCCACGCCGAGAAGCCCGCCGAGACGGCGGGCTGAGCGGTGGCGAACGAGGCCCGCGGTCACGGCGCGCCCGGCGCCCACGCCAAGCCCGACGATCACGTCGTCGTCCTCTTCGGTGCGACCGGCGACCTCGCCGCCCGCAAGCTGATCCCCGGCTTCTTCCGGCTCCACGCCGTGGGGCTCATGCCCGGGCGGGCGCGCATCGTGGGGACCTCACCGATCGAGATGAGCGCCGACGACTTCCGTGAGCACGCGCGCGACGCCGTCGAGCAATTCGGGAGCGTGAAGCCTCACGGCCGCGCGTGGGACGCGTTCATCGAGCGGCTCGACTACGTGGTCGCCGGGCCACCCGACCTGGCACCGCTCGCCCGATCCGTCGAACGGGCGCGCGACGCCATCGGCGGGTCGCCGCGCGTCCTGCACTACTTGTCGATCCCGCCGTTGGTGATGCGCGACGTCGTCACGGCGATCGGCGCGGCGGGCCTCGCCGGCGATCAGGCGCGCGTGGTGCTCGAGAAGCCGTTCGGCACCGACCTCGACTCCGCCAAGGCGCTGAACGCCCTGCTGCACTCCGTCTTCGCCGAGGAGCAGATCTTCCGCATCGACCACTTCCTCGGCAAGGAGGACGTGCAGAACATCCTCGTGATCCGGTTCGCGAACCGCTTGTTCGAGCCGGTGTGGAACGCGCAGCACGTCAGCCACGTGCAGATCGACGTGCCGGAGACTCTCGGCGTGGAGAACCGCGCGAAGTTCTACGAGGAGACCGGCGCCTTTCGCGACATGGTCGTGACGCACCTGTTCCAGGCGCTCGGGTTCGTGGCGATGGATCCCCCCGCCGGGTTCACCGCCGACGCGCTCGCCACGGAGAAGCAGCGGGTGTTCGATGCGCTGGTGCCCCTCGACCCATCCGCCGTGGTGCGGGGGCAGTACGCCGGGTATCGCGCCCTCCCCGACGTCGCCGACGACTCCGACACCGAGACCCTCGTCGCGGTGGAGGCGCGGATCGAGAACGAGCGCTGGAGCGGGGTGCCGATCTACCTGCGCACCGGCAAGCGCATGCCCGAGGGACGCCGGGTCATCACGCTCACGTTGAAGCACGCGCCGCTGCACATGTTCCCCGAGGACGTGGGCACTCGACCCGACCAGCTCGTGTTCGAGATCGGTGAGCCGGGCGGCATCCGGGTGAACTTCGTGTCGAAGGAGCCCGGCCCCACGATGCTGCTCGGGGAGGCCCACCTCGACTTCGAGTACGCCCGGAGCTTCCACGCCCGCGACGAGCTCGAGGCCTACGAGCGCCTGCTCCACGACGCGATGCTCGGCGACCGCACGCTGTTCAACCGGGCCGACGGCGTCGAGCGACTCTGGGAGGTTGCCCAGCCGCTCCTCGCGTCGGCGCCGCCCGTGCTGCCCTACGAACCCGGCACCTGGGGCCCGCCCGAGGTGGACGCGCTCGTCGCCCCGGGCTCCTGGTACCTGCCCGACGGGCCGCCGGCACCGGGCATCTGAACCCTTCGGGCAGATGGGTCGCGCTGCGGGGCGCGTCAACCCGCCGCCGCGGCGGCGGCCGCCTTCGGCCAGCCGATGGCGAGCCCGAGGGCGGCAGAGCCCAGGGGCACGCCGACCATCACCGCCGGAGTCATGGGCACCACCGCGAACTGCTGGAGCAGCACGGCCGCGCCGGCTCCCGCGAGGAGCCCGAACAGCGATCCGCGCCACCGGTGGCCCTTGCCCGGCGTGCCCTTCCCGGCGGCCGCGCTCGCCATCCCGGCGACGCCGACGAGGGCCACCACGGCGGCGCCGGCTCCCGCGGCGGTGGCCAGCGGGACCGGCCCGTTGATCTTGATGTACGCCCAGCCGCGGCACACGGTGCCGGTGCTCGCGCCTTCGGCCCGGTAGAGGCCCACGCCGAACTTCGCGTAGTCGTCGACGTCGGCCGTGCCCGTCCAGGTGGTCTTCTGGCCCGTGACGGTGCCGCTCTTCGCCTTGTACCGGAGGAACCCGTACTTCATGAAGACGTCGTAGCCCGTGATCGGCCCGGGCGCCGTGCCGACCACCTTGATGACGTCGCCCTCGTCGTACTCGAAGGCCGAGCTCGGGCTGTGGCCCTTGCGGGCGTCGACCCCATTGAACCTGACCGTGCAGCCGCCGGAGATCGAGTCCTGCGCGCCCGCGGGCGCAGCGAGCATCCCGAGCGCGAGCACCGCCAAGGGGACGAGGCCCACCGTCTGGAGCAGCCGGCGCCTCATCGTGCGCTCACGATCGCGCCGACGATCACGACGACGCCCACGAGGGCGATCGCGAGTCGCAGCCAAGTGGAGCGGCGCCCGGCCCCGGGGGCGAGCGGGGGTGTCGTGGCCGCGGCCACCGGACCCGCGGCCGGTGGTGTGGCTTCGGCCGCAGGTGCCGGCGTGGCCGGTTCCTCGACGGGCGCTGGGTGCCCACACTCCTCGCAGAACCTCGTCCCCGCAACGAGAGGGCTTCCACATTCCTCACAGAACGATGCTTCAGCCATGCGCGAGATTGTCACCTCCGACGGTCGTGCACCGGTAGTGCCGAACGGCCCGACGGCGGGCGCGTGAGCTCTCGCGATGCTCAGACGGTGAGCACCCGCGCGAACCACTCGTCGGTCGTGGTCGCCCACGCCCGGGTGATCCCGC
>BTUT01000020.1:0-10440 GCA_045862935.1 Acidimicrobiia bacterium | reverse complement strand
GCAGGGGAACGCCTGGAAGCCGTGCGGCATCTCGGGCGCCACGAAGAGGTCGGTCTCGTTGCCCGCGGCCGCGGCACGGGAGGCGAGCACCAGGGTGTCGTCGAGGAGGTGGTCGGTGGTCCCCACGCTCAACCGCAGCGGTGGGAGGCCGCGCAGGTCGGCGAAGGCGGGTGAGATCGCCGGATCGCGTCGCTCGTCATCGGTGAGTCCGGGGACGTAGCAGTCCTGGAAGAACCGGATGCCCTCGGGATCGAGGAGGTCGGGCCCCTCGTGGGGCCGCACCCCGCGCTGGCTCGGCGACCCGCCCCAGTCGAACACCCCGAACACCAGGTTCGCACCGAGCACGCGGTCGATCGCGCCGAGCTCGTCGCGGATCCGCAGGAGCACCGCCGCGGCCATGTACCCGCCGGCCGACTCGCCCCCCGTGAGCAGGCGGGCCGAGCCGAGCTCCGACTCCGCGTGCTCGAGCAGCCAGGCCGCCACCGCGACGCCGTCGTCGGGACCGGCCGGGTACGGGTGCTCGGGCGCGAGGCGGTAGTCGACGGACACGACCGCGACCCGGTGGTCACGGGCGGTGGCCTGGTTGCCGAGGTCGCTCATCTCGGGAGCACCCAGCACCATGCCGCCCCCGTGGAAGTGGAGGTACACGGCGCGGGCCGGACCCTCGGGGAGGAACAGCCGGCAGCGCACACCGGCGATCTCACGGTCGATGCCGTCGGGCTGGGGTGCGAAGTTGCGCTCGTAGTGCGCGCGCTGCTCCCGGGCACGCTCGACGGGATCCTCGGGCGGGGTCCCGCCGCGCCCGAGCATCTCGGCGAAGGCCGCGAAGCCCTGGGCGACCACCTCCCGCGCCTCGCCCCGCAGCGCCTCGATCTCGTCCGGCCACAGTCGCATGCGGTTCACGCGGGTCCTCCTCCAAGGGTGGGGCGCGATCGTGCTTCAGCGCGGATCGAGGCGCAACACGCCGCGGGCCTGCGAGACGAGGTAGAGCGCTCCGTCGGGGCCCTCGGCGAACGAGCTCACGAGCGGCGCGCGGATCCCCAGCCTCCCGAAGGCCACGGTCCGCCCGCCGCGGGCTCGCAGCGCCTTGAGGTCGCCCTTGCAGTAGTCGGTGAACACGTACAGGCCCCGCAGCGCCTCGATCTCCTCGCCGCGGTACACGAAGCCGCCGGTGACCGCGCAGTTGCCCGAGCGGTGCCACAGCTCGTACACGGGCGGCACCGTCCCCGGGGCATCCGGTGCGTTCAGGGCGTGGGTTCCCTCGAGCAGCGGGTAGCCGAAGTTGAGGCCCGCGGGGCGCGGGGGCACGACGTTCACCTCCTCCCAGTGGTCCTGTCCCACGTCGCCGATCCACAGGTCACCGGTGCGGCGGTCGAACGAGAAGCGCCACGGGTTCCGCAGCCCGTAGTGCCAGATCTCGGGCGCCCCGCCTCCCCCGGCGAACGGGTTGTCGGCCGGTACGGTGTAGGGCCGATCGCCCGACGGCCTCGGGTCGATGCGCAGGATCTTGCCGAGCAGGTTGTCCAACGATTGGCTGTTGCCCCCCGGCGCCTGACCGGGCCCCGTCCCCCGATGGCCCCCGCCGTCCCCGACCGCGATGTAGAGCATCCGGTCGCGCCCGAAGGCCAGCTGACCGCCGTTGTGCTGCGGGCGCGCGTGGGGGATGACGAGGAGGGTGCGGCGGCTCCGGGGGTCGACGTGCACCGGAGGGTCGCCGCGGTGCGTGAGCGTGTACTCCTCGAGCACGTCCTCGTTCTGGGGGGTCGTGAACCAGACGTACATGCGCCGCCCGTCCGGGGAGAACACGAGCCCGAGCAGCCCCTGCTCCCGCTGGCTGCCGATGCGATCGCCGACGTCGAGGATCGGCCGGCCGGCCTTGCCGTCGCGGATCGGGACCACCTGGCCCTGCTGGCGCGCGAGGTACGGCGTGGGGTCGTCGCGCCGGAAGGCGAGCGAGGTTCCCCCGGGCACGCGGGCCACGCGCGTGAGGCGCAGCGCGACCTCGGGGATCGGTGCCTTGTCGACGTTCGAGGTCGCGGGGTTCACCAGGACCGCGGGCGGGCTCGCCCCCTCGGCGTGGGCGGCGCGGGGCGCGAGCGCACCGGTGGCGACGAACGCGGCAAGCAGCCCGGTGAGCAGCGCACGGGTCACCCGCGCACCGCGCGACCGCGGACCGAGCCGCGGAGAGACGGATGTCCGCGCGCTTCGGGCCGCGGGGATGGACCGGACGCCGCGTCGCCGCACGGCGGGCGAGGCTACCGGCGGGCCCTCGGCGATCGGGGGGCGCCGTGAGCGACGGCGGCGCGGTGGGAGACGGGGGCGCAGGTGCGGCGGAGCCCGCCGGCGACGCCGTCGCGGCTCGGCGTCCCGACACCCCCATGGGGCGCGTGCGGCGGAAGCTCGGTCCCGCGGTGGTGGCCGCGCGCCGCGTCGACGCGCACTGGCGGGCGCTGCCCGACTTCGTCATCGTCGGTGCCCAGAAGGCGGGAACGACCACGCTCTACACGCAGCTCGTCGCCCACCCGTCGGTGCTGGCGGCGTTGCGCAAGGAGGTGCACTTCTTCGACCGCACTCCACGCGCGCTCGCGTGGTACCGCGCGTTCTTCCCGCATCGCGCGCGGATCGCCTCGGTGCAGCGACGAACGGGTGCGGGGGTCACCGGCGAGGCGACTCCGTTCTACCTGTGTCACCCGGCCGTACCCGCGCGCCTCGCGGCCGTGGTCCCCGACGTGCGCGTGATCGCGGTGCTGCGCGACCCGGTGGCACGCGCGATCAGCGGTTACCACCACGTCCGGCGTTGGGGCCGCGAGACGCGCCCCATCGAGGTGGCCCTCGATCCCGGCGCCGAGGAGGTGCCGGCGTCGCCCGATGACGCCGCCTGGTACGACTCCCCGACGTCTCCGCTGCGCGTGCGGGGCTACCTCGCGCGCGGTCGCTACGCCGAGCAGCTCGATCGGTGGTACGCCCGGTTCCCGCGCGAGCAGGTGCTCGTGCTCGAGACCGGCGACCTCACCTCCGGTGTCGCGCTCGCCCGATCGTTGGCGCACCTGGGCATCGCGCCGACCGATGGACCGCCGGCCGCCGATCGCAACGTCGGGGCCTATTCGCCGCCTGCGTCGTCGCTCGAGTCCACCCTGCGCGACTACTTCCGGCCCCACAACGAGCGCCTCTTCGCCCTGCTCGGAACCGCCTACCCCTGGTCCTGAACCCTCTCCCGGGCGGGGCGGCCCGTCCACCGCCGCACCGTCCCGACGCTCTCGGCGAGCGCGAGCCGCACGTCGGCGAGGGAGTGGACGCCGGTGAGGCGGCGGAGCACGGCCGCCTGCACGAAGTTCTGCGCGCTCAGTGCCACCGCGGTCGCGAGCGCGATGCCCTCGATGCCCCACAGCTCGAAGAGCGCGACGTCGAGCGCGACGGTCAGCACCGTGCTGACCGACAGGATCCACGCGTACGCGCGGTGGTGCCCCGACATCATGAGGGCGAAGCCACACGATCCCGCGTAGGTCTGGAGCACCTGGCCCGCCGACAGGATGAGCAGCACGGCGTAGCCGTCCTCGTACTTCTCCCCGAAGAGCTGCCCGATGATGAGCTTCCCGGCGACGACGTAGACGAGCGCGATCACGACCGTGCCCACGAACGCGATCCCGGCGGTCGCCCGCAGGGTGCGCTCCAGACGCTCGACCGCACCACCGGCGTGCCAGCTCGCGATCAGCGGCGGTACCACCTGGTTCACGAGGATGAGCGGGAAGCCCACGAACAGCGCGAGGCGGAACGGCACCGCGTAGGTCGCGACGTCCGCGCTCGTGGCGAGGACGCCCACGAGGAGCAGGTCGAGCTGCGCGAGGAGCGCCCTCCCGACGGTGACCAACCACATCGCGGGCTCGAGGGGGTTGTGGATGCGCAGCGGCTCGTGCTCCAGGCGCCGGAGGCGGCGGTGGATCGCCCACACCGCGGGGACCAGCGCCATCGCCGACGTCGCCACGCTGATCGCCAGCACGTCGGAGGCCGACGGCTCCCCGTCCGCGAGCAGCACCGCGGCGAGCGCCCCGACGAGCAGTGCGTTCGCGAGCAGGCCGTCGTAGAGCCCGACGCGCAGGAAGTCGCGGAACGCGCGCAGGGCCTCGGGCACCAGGTTCTCGATGATGCGCAGCGCCGTGCGGATCCCGATCAGGCCGGCGAGGGCCGCCACCCCGGTCTCCGAGAACAGCGCGTCGAGGGCCTCCTCGCCCGCGGGCGAGGCGATCACCGCACCCACGACGATGGCGGCAGCCGTGGCCATGAGGAACGACGACACGATCTCGTTGCGGACCGCGCCGCTGCGGCCCGCGGTCAACGCCGAGGACGCGCGGCGCAGCATCGAGTGGGGGATGCCCAGCTGCATGATGAGCGCGACGGTCCCGAAGATGCCGACGGCGAGCGAGAAGGTGCCGAAGCCGTCGCGGGTGAGGAGCCGCGCCGCGAGGACCTGCGTGAAGAACATGAACGCGACGTTGAGCGGGTAGCCGATGCTCGACCACCCGAGCCCTCGCAACACCGTGCGTCGGGGGGCGTGGTCGACCGTCGCCGGCCTGGAGTCGTCGCGATCCAAGCTGGCTAGGCTACCGATCCCGCCGATGAACGCGTCCTCTCTCGCATCGTGCCGGACTCGTTCCGCGGCCCGGGTCGCGGTCCTCGTGCTCCTGGTGGCGATCGCGGCGAGCGTGTGGGGGCTGCACCCGACGCGGCGAGCCTGGGCGAACGCGCCGGCCGGCAAGCTCGTCCCGTCGCGACCGGTCGAGCGTCTGCTCGTGATCTCGATCCCCCACGTGGGCTGGGCCGACCTGCGCGCGGCCGACGCCCCCAACCTGAAGCGGTTGCTCGCCCAGTCGGCGGTCGCCACGATGACCGCGCGCAGCGGAGGCGGCGGGTTCGTGTCCGGGTACCTCACGCTCGGTGCCGGCAAGCGCTCGAAGGGCACCGACACCCCGACCGACGGCATGGGCTTCGGCGTCGACGACCGCTTCGGCGACCAGACCGCGGGCGAGGCGTTCGCCGGGCGGACCGGCATCGAGCGCGACCGCGGGCTCGTGCACCTCGGGATCGTCCCGCTCCAGGACGTGAACGAAGCCGAGGCGGGGGGCAGCAGCGTCGGCGCGCTCGGCACCGCGTTGCGCGCCGGGGGCTTCGAGACCGCGTTGATCGCCAACAGCGACGGCTCCGCGCCCGACGACGACCTGCCCCGGTACCGGCGGTACGCGGTGAGCGCGCTCATGACCGCCACGGGGACCCTGGACGGCGGCCGGGTCGACGGCGGCCTGCTCGAGGAGGACCCGCAGGCCCCGTTCGGGGTGCGCCTCGACCAGACCGCCGTGGAGGACGCGTTCGGTGAGGTGTGGGGGCGCCACCGGGTGGTGCTGGTCGAGGCGTCGGATCTCGTGCGCGCGGTGGCGTCTCGTCCGCCGAGCGTCGCGACCCAGGACGCACGCAGCTACGCCGACGCGCTGGAGCGCTCGGACGCGCTGGTGGGCGCGCTGCTCGAAGAGGTCGACCCGGCCCGGGACGCGGTGGTGGTGGTCAGCCCGTACGGCTCCCGGGCCACGAAGTCGCTCACCGTGGTGGGCGTGCGCGCCCCCGGGGTTGCGCCGGGGCTGATGAAGTCGTCGAGCACCCGCCGGAAGGGGTTCGTGATCCTCGCCGACGTCGCCCCCACCGTGCTGACGCTCCTCGACCTCCCGCGCCCGAAGTCGATGAACGGTCGGCCGTTCACGTTGACGTCGACGTCCGGGACGGCCGCGCAGCGGGTCGACCGGATGATCGACGACGCGGACGCGTCGCTGTTCCGCGACCGCGTCCTCACGCCGGTGACGGTGCTCACCACGGTGGTGGCGGGCCTGGTGGCGCTGGTCGCGATCCTGCACTGGGAGACCCGGCGGCGACGACCGTGGCGCGTGCTCGCCCGCGTGGGCTCGTCGTGGCTGCTCGGGATCGTCCCGGCGGTGTACCTCGCCCGCCTCGTGGCGTTCCACGATGCCGGGGTGGTGCCCTACTACGAGTTCCTCGTCGGCGGCGCCCTCGTCCTGGCCGCGCTGTACGAGATGGCGGGCGCGCGGGATCCCACGCTCCCGACCATCGCGGGCCTCTCGGTGATCGTGGGTCTGCTGGTGGTCGACCTCCTCACCGGTGCCCGGCTCCAGCTCAGCACCGCGTTCGGCTACACGCCGTCGGTCGGCGTGCGATTCAGCGGTGTGGGCAACGTGGCGTACGCGTTCCTCGGTGCGAGCACGCTCTTCCTCGCCGGGTTGCTCGCGCACCGCGTCGGCGGCCGTCGCGGCGCGTGGGTCGCGGCCGCGTTGATGGTCGTCGCCCTCGTGGTGGACGCTGCGCCGCTGCTCGGTGGTGACGTGGGGGGCGCCCTGTCGCTCACTCCCGCCTACCTCGTGACCGGGCTCCTGCTCTTCGGGACGCGGATCCGCCTCCGGACGGTGCTGGGTCTGCTCGGCGCGGCGGTCGTCGCGCTCGCGCTCGCGGCCGCGGTCGACCTCGCGCGCCCGGCCCGCGACCGCACCCACCTCGGGCGGCTGCTCACCAACGCGCGCGAGCGCGGCTGGTCGGAGATCACCGAGGTGATCGGCCGCAAGCTCGGCCGCAACCTCGACACGTGGACCGCGTCGGCCTGGCGCAGCATGTTCGTGATCGGAGTGCTGTTCGCGGGCTACCTCGCGTGGCGAGCCCGCCCCCGGGTCCGGGCCCTCGTGCACCGGATCCCCGAGCTGCGGGCCTCGCTCATCGGGTTCGGCGTGCTCTTCGTGCTCGGGTACGCGGTGAACGACTCCGGGGTCGCGATCCCCGCGGTGATGTCGGTGGTCTTCGTGGCCGCGATGGTCGGGCTGCTCGTGCGATCCGAGCCCGGCGAGGATCAGTCGACGGGCGGGCGCTCGCCCGACGCCACCGCCGCGAGCACCGCCTCGGTGCGTGAGGCCACGCCGTCCCACTGATACTCGTCGGACGCGTCGATCCGGGCCCGGGCACGCGCGCCCAGGTCGCGCGCGAGACCGGGATCGCGGGTCACGGAGCGGAGCGCGTCGGCGAGCGCGCCGGCGTCGTCGACGGGCACGAGCAGCCCGGCGTCGCCGAGGAGCTCGCGGTGCGGAGGGATGTCGCTCGCGATCACGCAGCAGCCGTGGGCCATCCCCTCGATGACCGTGAGCGGGTTCCCCTCCCGGCGGGAGGGTGCGACGAGCGCGCGCGCGCCGCGGTAGAGGCCGTGCACCACCGGCGCGGGTTGCACGCCGAGCAGCCGGACCGGGCTGGGGGCGGTGTCCGCGCGGCGCGTGAGCGCGTCGGAGTAGGGCGTGGGGTTCCGGGCCTGACCGGCCACGACCAACGGCATCGGGAGCGGTGTGCCGTCGTTCGCCACGCGAGCGAGCGCGTCGAGCAGCACGTCGAGTCCCTTCTCGGGAACCAGGCGACTCACCGCGAGGAGGTACCCGTCGGGCTCGAGGCCGAGCTCGGAGGGGGCGTCGTCGCGGACGTCGTCGGGCATCGTCACGCCGTTGGGGATGCGCACGACGGAACGGCCCGGCGGCACGTGTCGGAGGAGGTAGTCCTCGAAGTCGCGCGAGACGGCGATGAACGCGCGCGCGCTGCGGTGCGTGACCCACGCGTTCGAGCGGAGGACGGCCCGCCCGACCGGACCCCACTTCTCGTCGAGCCACTCCAGCCGGTGCACCGTCATCGCCACCTCCGTGGCGCACAAGCGGGGAACGAAGCACCATCCCGAGTTGGAGTAGGAGTGGTAGTGGACGACATCGGCGCGCGCGGTGGCCGCGAGCACCGACGCGACCGCGCTGTAGCTGAACCGGTCGAGGGGGCTGCCGGGCAGCGTCGGCACCGTGCGCACCTCCATGCCGCGGTAGGGGCTCCCCGCGAGGGCGCGGCGGCAGAGGACGGTGGTCTCGTGCCCGCGCGCCGCGAGGCGGGCGTAGACCTCCTCGATGTGCCGGGACATCCCGCCCTGACGGCCGGGGAACTCGAGCGGGCCGATGACCGCGATGCGCACGGGGGAGGTCTCGGTCTCAGGCCAGGTGCGCGAAGTTGGGCCAGAGCGACACGTCGATCCCGAGGTCGAGCTCGAGCAGGCGCTCGACGTCGGGGCGGTACGCGTCGACGAGGGCGGCGCGGATCGTCGGGTCGAGGTCCTGCTTCGAGCCGCGGGCGACGTTCACGGGCCGCTCGATCGCCTCCGGGCGGAACGAGGGCTCGAGACCCAGGAACGCGTAGATCCGCGCGAGCTCACCGCGCGCGTCGCGGGTGCACGCCTCGAACTGCACCAGGTGGAGGCGGTCGCGCTCGATGGAGGAGAGCAGGTGCTCGAGCTGGAGTCCGTAGCAGCCGAGCCGGAACGCGGTGCTCGCGCCCGCGGCGCCGATGCGACGGGTCTCGCTCTGGAGCACGACCCCCGAGCGGTACCGCTCGACCGGGTCGCGCAGCGAGACCAGGAAGCGGGCGTCGGGTGCGGCCCGGGCCACGAGCGGCGGCACCCAGAAGTGCGAGAGGTAGCCCGGCGACCACTCGCCGGCCAGCCGGCCCGCGGGCCGGGGGAAGAAGCGCGCGTAGGTGGCCACGTCGGCGTCGGTGAACGGCCGGCTCCAGAAGCGATGGAAGTAGTGGAGCTCCTTGGTGGCCTCACCCTGTACGCCGGGGTGGGCTGCGATGAGCGCGTAGAGCCAGGTGGTCCCCGAGCGTTGCGCGCCGAGCCCGACGAAGTCGGGCGGGCCGACCGACCAGCCCGCCGGGCACTCCGGTGGGTGCCGGAGATCCCAGCGCGTGCGGGCCCGGGCGACGAGGGAGGCGAGCCGCACGCCGGGATGGTAACCGCCGGCGCGAATCCCACTCCCTGCGCGCCCGCGCCGGTGGGATGCTCGCGCGCCGGAGCCGCATCGGTGATGCGACGAGCGAGGGGTTGCGGTGAGCACCACTCCCGGTCGCCGATCCGCGCCGCGGGTACGCTCGCGCTCGTGGCACCGGTGCTCGAGGACGAGCGCGGGGTGGACCGCCAGCAGATCCGTGAGCTCCTGGCGCTCTCGCCCGCGCAGCGCGTCGACCGCCTCGTGCGCACGGTCGGGGTCTGGAGTGAGATCCTCGCGGCGGCAGGGACATCCCGCACTGGTCGATGACCTTTGACCCTCGGCTCATCTGCTCCGTCCTCGAGGAAGAAGGCGTCCGCTACGTGCTCATCGGCGGCCTCGCGGCGGCGATCCACGGCTCGCCACTCCCGACTTCGGACGTCGACCTCGTGCCCGCTCGCGATGATGACAACCTCGAGCGGCGACATCATCGACTCGAAGCGCGCGGCCGGTCGCCCCAAGGACCAGCACGCCCTTCCGTACCTCGAGTCACTGCGCGACGAGATCGCCCGTCAGCGCGGCGACCGTGAGCCGTAGGCGGGGGTCGACGACCACACGGTCGGCGCAGGCTCAGGTCGGTGCAGTGAGGTCGAAGCGCGCCTGGCGCGGGAGGCGGTTGCGGTGCCAGCGCGGCAGCACGCGGTCCGCGACGATGCCGATCGGCACGAGCACGAGGCCGATCGCCGCGTCGATCCAGTAGTGGTTGGCGGTGAGCACGATCGCGGCGAGGGTGAGGATCGGGTGCAGTACGCCGACGTAGCGCCAGCGCGACCGTGCGAACTTCCACACGCCCCAGGCGACGACCACCGCCCACGCGAAGTGCAGCGAGGGCATTGCCGCGAACTGGTTGGCGAGACCGCCGTACGCACCTCCGTCGCCGTAGCTCGAAGGGCCGAACACCCGAGCGGTGTCGACGAAGCCGTCGAGCATCCGTGGGGGCGCGAGCGGGTAGAGCGCGTGCCCGAGGAGCCCGATGAAGGTGACGACCACCAGCACCCGCCGGGCGGAGAGGTAGCCCATCGGGTAGCGGACGTAGAGCCACACGAGGAACGCGATCGTCACCGTGAAGTGGGCGTACAGGTAGTACGCGTTGAGGAACCTGATGAGGGGCACGCTCCGTAGCGCGAGCGCCTGCACGGTCTCCTCGTTGAACACCCCGAGGGCGCGCTCGATGTCGACGACCTTGTGCGCGTTCCGGAGCGCGACCGTGACGTCTCCCTGGGCCACGAGGCGCGCACCCTTGTAGATGAGCAGGAGCACCACGCAGATCGTGATCTCGAGCAGCAGCGGTCCGCCGAGGCGGGAGCGCCACCAGCGCCGGACGCTCCCCGCGGGTGCCGGCGGCGGCGTGGTCGGGTCGGCCTGCTCGGCTCGATCGGTCTCGACCCGCGGGCCGGTGACGTAGAGCGCGGGGTGGCGCTCCACCTCGACGGGCTCTGCCGGTGCGACGACCGGTGCCTCGGGACCCTGCAGACCGCGCAATCCACCCCCTCCCAGGGATCGGTCGGTCCATACCACTCTGCCAACCGCGCGAGGGCGCTGGCAACAGTTTGCC
>BTUT01000019.1:0-15538 GCA_045862935.1 Acidimicrobiia bacterium | reverse complement strand
CCGAGATCGAGGCCAAGACCCAGCGGCTCGTCAAGGAGCTCCTGGCTCGCAACGACGTCGCCGACGAGGATCTCGTGAGCGTCATCCTCACCGCCACCGACGATCTCACCGCGGCGTACCCGGCGACCGCCGTGCGTGCCCTCGGCTTCGACGACGTGCCGCTGCTCGGAGCCCGGGAGCTCACCGTCGACGGTGGGCTGGAGCGCTGCATCCGGGTGCTCGTGCACTGCTACAGCGCCCGGAGCCGGGCCGAGGTGCAGCACCTGTACCTCGAGGGCGCCCGCGCGCTGCGTGCCGACCTCCCCGCGTGAGCCGGCCGGCGCTCGTGCAGCGCATCGCCGTGGTCGGCACGGGGCTCGTCGGCGGCTCGGTGGGGCTCGCGGCCCGAGCTCGCGGGCACCACGTCGTCGGGTTCGACCCGGACGGGGATCGCGCGGCCCGGGCGCTCACCATGGGCGCACTCGACGCCGTCGCCGCCGATCTCCCCGGCGCGGTCGACGGTGCGGACCTCGTGGTCGTGGCGGTCCCGGTCGGCCGCACGGCGGGGGTCGTGAGCGCCGCCCTGGACGCCGGCGGTGCAGTGGTCACCGACGTCGGATCGGTGAAGGCCGCGGTGGTCGAGGCGGTCGAGGCCCACCTCCCGGACAAGGCGGACCGCTTCGTCGGCGGGCACCCGATGGCCGGCTCCGAGCAGGACGGGCTCGACGGCGCCGACGCGGAGATGTTCGTCGGCGCCACCTGGGTGCTCACGCCCACGCCCGGCACCGACCCGGCAGCGTTCGAGGTGGTCCGCGACTTCGCCGCGTCCCTCGGTGCCGAGGTGCTCGCGGTCGGTCCCCGTCACCACGACGCGCTGGTCGCGGTGGTGAGCCACGTCCCCCAGCTCGCCGCCACCACCCTCATGGACGTCGCGGCCCGCCGGGGTGAGGAGCACGCGACCCTCCTGCGCCTCGCGGCGGGGGGATTTCGCGACATGACCCGCATCGCCGCGGGGCACCCCGCGATCTGGCCGGACATCTGCCTGGCCAACCGCGACGCCATCGTGGACAGCCTCGACGACTACCTGGTGGCGCTGCGCACGGTGCGCGACCTCGTCGCGGGTGGTGACCGTTCCGGCCTGCTCGACCTCCTCGAACGGGCCCGGGCCGCGCGGCGCAACCTGCCGGTGGGCACACCCGCCGACGCCGTGCTCGTGGAGCTGCGGGTGCCGGTGCCCGACCGGCCCGGCGTGCTCGCCGAGGTGACCACCGCGGCGGGCGAGCTGGGGGTCAACATCGTCGACCTCGAGATCGCGCACTCGGGCGAGGGGGGTCGGGGTGTGCTGGTGCTCGTGATCCCCGAGGACGGTGTCGGCGTGCTCGAGGCCGCGCTCACCGCGCGCGGCTACCACCACGCACGGGCGGTGCTGCCGTGAGCGACCCGGCGCGCGACGTCGTGAAGGTCGCCGGTGGTGCGCCCCTGCGCGGGCGGCTCCGCCTTCCCGGCTGCAAGGGGATCGCGCATCGCGCGCTCGTGGCTGCCGGTGTCGCCAGCGGCGAGAGCCGGCTCACGAACCTCCCCACGGGCCGCGACGTCGCCGCCACGCGTGCGGCGCTGGGGGCGCTGGGCGTGCAGATCGGTGTGCCCGACGCGGGCGGCGGGGTGCGGGTGGTCGGGCGAGGGTTCGACGGCCTCGGTGAGCCCGTCGGGGTCGTGGACTGCGCCAATTCGGGCACGACGATGCGGTTCCTCGCGGGCCTGGGTGCCGGGCGGCCGTTCCTCACGGTGCTGAGCGGGGATGCCTCGCTCAACGCGCGCCCGATGGCGCGCGTGCTCGACCCGCTGCGGGCCATGGGTGCGCAGGCCGACGGGCGCGACGGCGGACGCCTCGCGCCGCTCGTGATCCGCGGTGGGAACCTCCGGGGCGTCCGCCACGAGCTCACGGTCGCGAGCGGCCAGGTGAAGACCGCGCTGATCCTGGCCGGGCTCCAGGCCGAGGGGCCGACCGAGATCGTGGAGCCCGCCCCGAGCCGTGACCACACCGAGCGCCTGCTCCGGTCGCTGGGCGCGCCCGTCGAGGTCGTCGACCCCCGGACCACACGGGTGCAGGCCGGCGGCGTCACCCCGTTCGACCTCGACGTGCCCGGAGACCCGTCGTCGGCCGCGTTCTTCGTCGTGGCGGCGACCCTGGCCTCCGGCTCCCACATCGTCCTCGAGGACGTGCTCGCCAACCCCGAGCGTCTCGCCTACGTCGACGTGCTCCGCACCATGGGGGCCGCGATCACCGTGCACCCGCGCGGGGAGCGCCACGGCGAGCCCGTCGCCGATCTCGAGGTGGCGGCCGCCCCCCTGCACGGGGTGGCGATCGAGAGCCGTGAGGGCATGGTGGACGAGCTGCCGGTGCTCGCGGTCGCCGCGGCGTTCGCGGACGGGGTCACCGAGATCCGCGGTGCGGCGGAGCTGCGGGTGAAGGAGAGCGACCGCATCGCCACGCTGGTCGACCTGCTCGGCGTGCTCGACCGGGGCGTGGAGCCGCGCGCCGACGGTCTGATCATCGCGGGGGGCATCCCGCCCGGCTCGGTCCCGCGCGGCACGGGTCCGCGCGCCTTCGTCGGGCACGGCGACCACCGGATCGCGATGGCGGCTGCGGTGGCCGCCGCCGCGTGCGCCGGGGAGGCCACGATCAGCGGCTGGGACGCGGTCGAGGTCTCGTACCCGGAGTTCGCCGAGCACTTCACCGGGCTGGGCGTCGCGGTGGAGGCGGGGTCCCGGTGAGCCCGACGGACGCCCGAGAGGAAGGGACGACGTGACGATCCGGGTGGTGGCCATCGACGGGCCGTCGGGCTCGGGCAAGTCGACGGTCGCGCGGGCACTCGCCGCGCGCCTCGGCCTCGAGGTGCTCGACACCGGCGCCATGTACCGCGCGGTCACCTTCGCGGCGCTCGAGGCGGGTGTCGACCTCGCCGACGGCGCAGCCCTCGGCGCGCTCGCCGCGAGCACCGTGATCGAGACGGCCGAGCGGGTGCGGGTCAACGGGCACGACGCCACCGCGGCGATCCGCGGGCCCGAGGTCACGGGCGCGGTCTCGACGGTCTCGGCGCACCCGGAGGTGCGGACCGTCCTCGTCGAGCGGCAGCGCGCGTGGGCCGCGGAGCGTGGTGGCGGGGTGGTGGAGGGGCGCGACATCGGCACGGTGGTCTTCCCCGACACGCCGCTCAAGGTGTTCCTCACCGCGAGCGAGGACGAGCGTGCCCGGCGCCGGCACCTCGACGAGTCCGCCGCCCAGCGGGCCGTCGACGTCGACCGGGTCGCGCAGGATCTCGCGCGACGCGATGCGCTCGACGCGGGCCGCGCCGCGTCCCCGCTCGTCGCCGCTGACGACGCGGTGGTGGTCGACACCACGGCCCGCAGCGTCGACGACATCGTGGCCGAGCTCGCCGTGCTCGCGGAGGCGCGCTTCGCGCGCGCCGTCCCGCGCTCGTGATGCTCTTCTACAAGTTCTGGCGCGCGGTCCTCGTCGGTCTCGCGTACCTGCTCTTCGGGGTGCGGGTGCGCGGGCGGGACCGCGTGCCCCGTTCCGGCGTCTACATCCTGGCGCCGTCGCACCGGTCGCTCCTCGACATCCCGTTCTCGGCGACCGTCACGCGCCGCCGCCTGCGCTTCATGGCGAAGCAGGAGCTCTTCGGGACACCGCTCGGGCACTGGGTGTTCAGTCACCTCGGCGCCGTGGCGGTCGACCGGCACGGCAACGACCGCGCCGCGCTGAAGGCGATCGAGGCAGCACTGCGCGACGGCGAGCCCGTGGTCGTGTTCCCGGAGGGCACCCGTCACGAGGGTCGCGAGCTCGGGGGGCTGCAGTCCGGGGCCAGCTACCTCGCCCTCAAGACCGGTGCGCCGATCGTGCCGGTGGGCGTGGGCGGCAGCGAGCGGCCGGTCGTGCGCTACCACGGCATCCCGTGGTGGTCGCGGGTCGCGGTCGTGGTGGGCGAGCCGATCGTGACCGACGTCGTGGCGGGCACCGTGAAGCGCTCGGCTATCGCCGCGCTCGACGCCGAGCTGCGTGAGCACCTCCAAGCCTGCCTCGACGAGGCGACGGCGTGGTCGGCGCAGCGGGTGCGACAGGCGGGTGGGCGGGTGACGGTGTCGGATGGCTCAGTCGGTGAGCCCCGCCAGCCCGGCGAGCGCATCTGACGCGTCGACGGAGCGGTCGTCGGCGAACACCCCGCCGATCGCGCGGGCGCGCGCAGGGTCGCCGCCGACGAGCAGCGCGGCGACCGCATCGAGCGCCGGGATCAGCTCGCGCAGCTCGCGCGGCGGCGGGAAGTACTCGTCCTCGTCGGTGACGAACACCCCCTCGACGCCGTCGGCGGGGTCGAGCCGCTCGATCACCGAGCGCACCAGATCGTCGGGCGCGCTCGCCCCCGCGGTGACCCCCACGACCGCCGCGCCGAGCAGCAGCTCGGCGTCGAGCTCGTGCGGCCCGTCGACCCGCATCACGCGCGTGCATCCGGCCCGGTGCGCGACCTCCACGAGGGCGAGCGTGTTCGAGGAGTTCGCGCTCCCGATGACCACGATCGCGTCGGCGCGCTCGGCGATGACACGGAGCGCGGCCTGGCGGTTCGTGGTCGCGAAGCAGAGGTCGCCGCGCGCGGCGGTCCACAGGTCGGGGTGGTGCGCGCGGGTTCGCTCCACGATGCCCTGCCAGTCGTGCTGCGCGAGCGTGGTCTGCGCGAGGAGCGCGACCTTCTCGCCCTCGAGCTCGGGGAGCACCCGGTCGAGGTCGGCGTCGTGCTCGACGAGGCGCATCGCGTCGGGCGCGACGGCGAGCGTGCCCTCGGCCTCGTCGTGGCCCGCGTGGCCGACATAGACGATCGTGTAGCCCTTCTGGGCACGGACCTTCGCCTCGTGGTGCACCTTCGTCACGAGGGGGCACACCGCGTTCACCACGAACCGGCCGTGGTCGCGCGCCGCAGCCACCACCTCGGGCGCGCTGCCGTGGGCCGAGAGCATGAGGGGTGCGCCGGCCGGCACGTCGTCGATCGAGTCGACGAACACCACGCCCTGGTCGCGGAAGCGCTCGACGACCAGGCGGTTGTGGACGATCTCGTGATAGCAGTACACCGGCGGCTCGAACACCCGCACCATCCACACGAGCGCCTTGATCGCCATCTCGACCCCCGCGCAGAAGCCGCGAGGCTCGGCGAGCAGCACGCGCTGGACGCGAGACGGCGGGGTGGTCACGCGGACGAGGCTACCGAGGCGCGGCCGGGGGCCCCGTAGACTCGGCGGGTGCCGACGGCCCGCATCGAGGCGGTCGCGCCCGGCTCGCCGGCGGCGGCCGCAGGGCTCCTGCCCGGCGACGAGCTCTGCGCCGTCAACGGTGAGGCCGTGCGCGACGTGATCCGCTACCAGCTCCAGGCCGACGAGGCGGTCGTCGAGCTGGAGTGGCGGCGCGGCGGTCTCGAGCGCCACGCCGTCGTGGAGAAGTCACCGGGCGTGCCGCTCGGGCTCGTGCTCGGCGGCCCCGTGTTCGACCGGGTCCGCACCTGCGACAACCACTGCCCGTTCTGCTTCATCTACCAGCTCCCGGCGGGCATGCGTCGCAGCCTGTACCTCAAGGACGACGACTACCGCCTCTCCTTCCTCTACGGCAACTTCACGACCCTCACGCGGTTCACCGAGGCCGACCTGGAACGGGTCCTCACCGAAGGGCTGTCGCCGCTCTACGTGAGCATCCACGCGACCGACCCCGACCTGCGGGCGCGCCTCCTGCGGAACCGGCGCGGGGCGACCAGCCTCCGCTGGCTGGGGGCACTGCTCGACGCCGGTGTGGAGGTCCACGGACAGGTCGTCGTGTGCCCGGGGATCAACGACGGCGACGCGCTCCACGAGACCTGTCTCGGGGTGCTCGATCGCTTCCCGGGGCTCGCGACCCTCGGCCTCGTCCCGCTCGGGGTGAGCGCCCACTCCACCGAGCCCGAGCTGCGCCCGCACACGCGGGCGGAGAGCGAAGCGGTGCTCGATGCCGTCGACGAGTGGCAGGTGCGCTTCGTGAGCGCGCTCGGTCGCCGTCTCGTGTACGCGGCCGACGAGTACTACCTCATGGCGTCGCGGCCATTCCCCGCGCTCGATGCCTACGACGGCGTCCCCCAGCACGAGAACGGCATCGGGATGGCGGCGACCTTCGCCGACGAGGTCACCCGCGCGGCGCGCGGCGAGGCGATCGCCGGGCACGGCCCCCGCTCGGGGTTCTTCGCGTCGGTCGAGGGCGCGCCCGCGGTGGGCTACCGCGCGGCGCGGTCGTCGCACGGGTCGGGCTCCCCGTCCGGATCCCTTCGCGTTCTCGACGCCGCGTCGGTGCGAGACGGAGCCGCCGATCCGGTTCCCGACCGGGGTGCACCGGTCGGGATCGTGACCGGTGAGTACGGCGCGCGGGTCCTCACGCCCCTGCTGCCCACGCTCGCCGCGGTGGCGAAGGTGCCGGTGCGGCTGGTGCCGGTGGCGAACCGGTTCTTCGGGGGCAACGTCGCGGTGACCGGCCTGCTCACCGCGGCCGATGTCGGCGCCGCGCTGGCCGCCGAGCCCGACGGTCATCGTTACCTGCTGCCCGACGTCGTGCTCTCGGACGATCGCTTCCTCGACGGCGGCCGGGTCGCCGATCTCGCGCGGCCCGTCGAGGTGGTGCGCACCGACGGAGGGGCGCTCGTGGCCGCGCTCGCGTGAGCACCGCGGTGCGGCGACCGGTGGTGGCGGTCGTCGGGCGACCCAACGTCGGCAAGTCCACGCTCGTGAACCGCATCGTGGGCGGTCGGCGCGCCATCGTCGAGGAGAAGCCGGGCGTCACCCGCGATCGCAAGGAGCTCGTGGCGGAGTGGAACGGCCGCGTGTTCACGGTCGTCGACACGGGCGGCTGGCTCCCCGACGGAGTGGAGACGGCCGACCCGAGCGCCCTCACGAAGCAGGTGAGCCGGCAGGCCGAGCGCGCGATGGGCGCAGCCGACGTCGTGGTGCTCGTGGTCGACGCGGTGGTGGGCATCGCCGAGGAGGACGACCGCGTGGCGCGGATGCTCCGACGTTCCGAAGCGCCCGTGGTCGTGGTGGCGAACAAGGTGGACGACGAGCGCCGCGAGGCCGAGGCGTGGGCGTTCGCGCGGCTGGGCCTCGGCGACCCGTTCGCGGTGTCCGCGCTCCACGGGCGGGGGAGTGGCGACCTCCTCGACGCCATCGTCGGGCTGCTGCCGCCCGAGGCGGACGACGATGCCGGGGACGGGGAGCCGGAGGCGTTCTCGGTGGCCGTGGTCGGCCGGCCCAACGTGGGGAAGTCCACGCTCTTCAACCGGCTCGTGGGGGACGACCGCAGCGTCGTGCACGACCTCCCCGGCACCACCCGCGACAGCATCGACACCCTGGTCGAGACGCCCGACGGCCCGTTGCGGTTCGTCGACACGGCCGGGATGCGCCGTCGCTCGCGCATCGACGAGCCGACCGAGTACTACGGCCTCGTCCGCGCGCTGGAGTCCGTCGACCGGGCGGACGCGGCGCTGCTGGTCATCGACGCCACCCAGGGCGTGACCCACCAGGACCAGCGCCTCGCCGAGCGGATCGACGCCGCGGGCACGGCGGTGGTGGTCGTGCTGAACAAGTGGGATCTGGTGACCGACCCCGACGAGCGGCTCCGGGTGCAGGCCGACGTGGCCGACCGGCTCGCCTTCCTGGCCTACGCGCCCGTGCTGAAGATCTCGGCGCTCACCGGCAAGGCCGTGGTCCGCATCCTCCCGGCCCTGCGCCAGGCCGAGGAGGCGTACCACGCGCGGGTCCCGACGGCGGCGCTGAACCGCCTCCTCCAGGAGGCGCAGCGTCAGCACCCCGCACCCCCCGTGCGCCGCCACCGACCCCGGGTCCTCTACGCCACGCAGGGCGCGGCCGATCCGCCCACGTTCACCCTCTTCGCGACCCACGAGCTCCCCGCGACGTACCTCCGCTACCTCGAGCGGCGCATCCGGGAGGCTTTCGACCTGGGCCCCACGCCGATCAAGCTCCGGGTTCGTCGGCGCAACGGCTGAACCCGATCCGCCCGTCGGGCGGCATCGGGGGGAATTCGGTCAACTCTCGGCGCCGAGATGTCGAAGAAACCACGTGGGCGACGCTCGACCGGTCACGAGACGGATCGGCTCGTCGGTGCATCGGACCGAACGGAGGGTCGGAGTGCGGCGCGGCGCGCGTGGTGAGCGAGGAGCGGCGCTCGTCGAGACGGTCCTCGTCCTGCCCGTCATCATCCTCCTCACCTTCGGGATCGTGGAGTTCGCGAGCGCCTACCACGACGCCTCGATCGTCACCGACTCCACCCGGGCCGGGGGGCGCATCGCGTCCGCGCAGGCCCGCAACCCCGACTACGCGGTGAACGCCGCCGGGGCCGTGGCCGCAGTGCTCAAGCGCCTCCCCGCGGACGCGCCCGAGGAGATGTGGATCTACAAGGCCAACGCCAACGGCTATCCCGGGACCGGCACGGGGTTCGACTCGTGCAGCACCAAGTGCATCAAGTACCTCTGGATCCAGGCCGACCGGAAGTTCGACACCGACGCACCCCAGGGCGGGGGCTGGGACGCGGTGGACCACCAGGTGTGCGGGGAGCCGTTCGATCAGATCGGCATCTACGTGAAGATCGACCACGAGTTCCTGACCCGCCTGTTCGGCGCGCACGTGAACCTGCGGGACCACTCGGTCTTCCGGTTCGAGCCCACGCCGAGCGCGGTGTGCTCCACCACGTGAGGACCGTGATGGCCCGCGCCTCCAGGACGCCGCGCCGCCCCGCCCGGGCGGCCGGCGACGCGGAACGGGGCTTCGTCCTCGTCTGGTTCGCCATCCTGCTGGTCGTCCTGCTCGGGTTCGCCGCGCTGGCGGTCGACGTCTGGCACTGGAACCACGAGGGGGCCCGCATGCAGCGGGCAGCCGACGCGGCGGCCCTCGGTGGAGCGGTGTTCATGCCCGAGAACCCGGGTCAGATCGCGTACACCACGGCGAAGCAGATCACTGCGAAGAACGGCTACGCGAACGGTGTGAGCGGCGTGCAGATCGACACCCGCCCCGGCCTGCGCCCCAACCAGCTCAAGGTGACCGTGTCGAAGCCGGTGAAGAACTTCTTCGGCTCGGTGCTGGGGATCGGCTCCACCACGATCGTGAAGCACGCGGTCGCCGAGTACGAGCGCTCGGTGAACATGGGCAGTCCCATCAACCAGTTCGGCAACGACCCCGAACTCGGCACGATCGTCCACGGCAGCACCCGGTACCCCGACTTCTGGGCCAACGTGTTCGGACCACGGTCGTCGAAGGCCAAGGGCGACGCGGTGCTGGCCACGCTGTGTGGCTCGGGGACCGACAACTGCTCGGGCAGCACCAACGTGGACCACGACCCGATGGGCTACTTCTACGGCGTCGAGGTCGCGCCGGGTGCGGTCGGGTCGCTGGCAGTCCAGGCGTTCGACCCCGCGTTCGCGCACGTCGGCGACAACTGCGGCAACAACAACGGCGGCTCGAACCTCATCGGCGCGTCGCAGCTGCCGCCCAACTTCAACCCGTCGTTCCCGGTGGCCAACCCGTCCGTGCGCTATGACCCCGCATCGTCGAGCGTGTACTGCAGCGGCGACATGTACTACGCCGACGGCACCGACAACGGCATCCCGCCCTGGACGGTGTACCAGGTGCGCGAACCCGACGACACGCCCAACGATCCCACCAACAACCCGGTCGTCTGCCAGGTCGAGTTCCCGGGTCACACGGGCAACCTCGTCCCATCGCTCCAGTCGACGACCGCCCCCGCGGGCGCCCCCGACCTGTTCGTGCGGTACTTCCGGCAGTGGTTCACGATCTGCACGGTGGCCAACCCCCAGTCGGGGACGTACTTCGTGCAGGTCCAGACGAAGACGAAGCTCAACGGGGACGCCGCGCCGTACGGCGGCGGCGCCAACCGCTTCGCGCTCCGCGCGGGCCTCGGTGGCAACTTCACGTCGACGAACCTGCGGATCTTCGGCGAGGCCCGCATCGGCATCTACGCGAATGCGCCGTCGGCCAACACGACCTTCTACCTGGCGCGGGTGCTCCCCGGGGCGCGGGGCCGCTCGCTGGTGGTGACGTTCTTCGACACCGGTGACGCCGCGCAGGCGGGCGCGCTGACCGTGCTCCCACCGCCCGACGCCACGACGACCAACGGCGCCCCGCTCACCTCGTGGGCGGGATGCACCTACACGGCCCCGCCGGGGACGTCGAGCGGGCCGCCGTTCGGCACGTTCACCGCCACCCAGGCGAACTGCCGGATCAACGGGGTGTCGAGCGCCAACTACAACGGGCAGTGGGTGCAGGTCAAGGTGCCGATCCCCGACGACTACGACTGCACGTTCACCGACGCCACCGGCTGCTGGGCCCGGATCAACTTCGCCTTCCCCGCCAACGTCAACGACACGACCACGTGGGTCGCGCGGATCGAGGGCGACCCGGTACGTCTCGTCGAGTAGCACGCCGGCCGGCCCCAGTGCCGTGCCCCCGCAGCCGTGCACCCCGTTCGGGCGGCTCCGTTGCCGCGTCGAGTGCCGGTGGTGCTGGACTGGGCGGGTGCCGTGGTGCAGGTCGTGCGACCGGTTCCTGTCCCCGTCGACGGTGTCGACGGACGGCACCTGCCCGCGCTGCGGCACGTCCGTGGACCCCGGACGCGCCCGTGCCGTCGCGGCAGAGGCGCAGTCGCCGCGCCCGGGCGAGCCGCCCGCCGGCGTCCCGGGCGAGCCGCCCGCCGGCGTCCCGGGCGAGGCGCCTGCCGGCATCCCGGGCGAGGCGCCCGCCGGCGCCCCGGATGCCACGGTGGATCCCGACGCGGAAGCGCTGCCCCCGGTCCCGTGGCACCTCAAGCTCCTCCTCGGTGCGGTCGCGCTCTACCTCGGCTGGCGCGCGTTCCAGGGGGTCGAGTGGGTCGTCCGCCAGCTCTGACCGGGATCGCGGATCGCGGCCGTGAGGATCGGTGTGCCGTGCAGGTACGATCGTCGTCCGGCCCCGCGAGGGGCGACGGGCTGTGGCGCAGCTTGGTTAGCGCGTTGGTCTGGGGGACCAAAGGTCCCGGGTTCGAATCCCGGCAGCCCGACTGCAAAACCCCTGGTCACCGACCATGGGCGAGCGTGACCGCCCCCTACCGCCAGCTACGCCGCGAGATGGCGGAAGCTTCGCTGACGGACGCCATTGCGCGCTGTCCCACTCCGGGCTGAGAATGACCTTGGTCTGAATACGGGGGTTGTGCAGTGGGATTCTTCGATCGGTTGTTCGGGCGCGGACGCGAGCCGGCGCCGCGGGACATGTTGGTCGTCGAGGTGCAGCAGGTCGCAGATGAACCGCCGGGCTCCCTCATCGAGGTCGAGGTCGTCGGCGAAAGCCATCGCCAAGACGCGCTCGAACGCATTGCTGGTCCGCGTGGTCCCGACGGGAAGGAGCACATCGTCGGAGTGACGCTCCGCTGCGAACCGACGAACGAATTCGACCGGAACGCGATCCGTGTGGAGGCGGTGGGCCAGCTCGTCGGGTACGTCGCTCGTGACACGGCGGCGAAGCTGTCGGGTCCGATGATCGGCCGGTGCGGCGGAGCGCTCGAAGGCCGCGGGATGATCGTCGGAGGTTGGGACGACGGGGTCTCGCGAGGGCACTTCGGCATCCGCGTTTGGCTCCGAGTCGACTACCTCTCGGGCGTCGGAGTTGATCCCGTCGACGTGAGAGTCCGGGAACGGGACTACTCCGTCCCGTACCCGCGCGTGCCGGAGGTGGGAGCGGGAGAACGCCGACTCTCGCCGGCGTGGGACGACTACCTCGCGCTGCCCACGACAGTCACGGTGACCCGAGAAGAGCACTACCAGGAGGCGATCGAAGGAGCGCGCCCCGAAGGATGGAACGAGCACCACTTTCCGGCACTTGTTGCTCTCGACTTCGCGGCCGATCCGCATGCGAATGCCGAGGATGCGCGAGTGCGGGTGTCGATCGACGGGAAGACGATCGGCTACTTCACGAAGGCGATGACGGCGCGCCATGAGCGGCTGATCCGCACCGCGATCGAAGGCGGAGACATCGCAACCGCAGTCGCAGACGTGAGACGCGATCCTGGGAAGGACGGTAAGGGGCCGTCGTGGCAGGTGCTCGTGAAGCTCGCTATGCCGGACGACACCGAAGTCGTGCTGATCCCCTCATGGATTGCGAACACCAAGACGCAGATGATGCACAGCATCGGCGGGCAGCTGTCTGATGGCTCATGGAAGAGCGAGTGCGGGGTGACGATCTCCGCGACTACGGCTCGTGTGTTGTGTAGGACGCGGCCAGCAGGACGACTCGTCGACGAGCAGACTGGAGAGGCGATGCCGTGGGACACCTATGAGTCGTGCCAGAAGTGTCGTTGAGGGCACCGAATCGGTGGCGACCGCGAGCTCCCGGTGCGAAACACTGACGCTTCGCATGACCGGAGAACGTACGGCCCTTCGAAAGACGAGTGCGGTTCAGCTTGAGCCGACCGGAGCGAGTTGTCGCGTAGGCGAGCGGCCGATGGAGATCTCGACTGCCTGACCGCCGGCTGAGCCGCACGGCCGCCGCGAGGCGAGTGGCACCGGAACTGGAGGCAGCGGGCTGGATCGCAGCGTCTGCCCTGGTCGTCGGAGATGGATCCGTGGATGATCCGGGATCCACCTAACCGCTTGCTCACGAGGGCCATAGACGATACGCTATGCACCATGCAGGCGACCGAGGAGGCCCAGGTCAGCGGAGCGTTGCTGAGGTCCGCGCGCCTGCGCCAGGGCATGTCGCAAACCGCCTTCGCCGACCTGGTCGGCATCGCGCAGCCAACGCTGTCGGCCTACGAGTCGGGCCACCGCCAGCCCACCGTCCCCACCCTCCTGAGGCTGCTCGAGCGCGCGGGCCTGGAACTGCGAATGGAGCTCGCAGAACGCGACGATCACGACCAGGTGCTCGCCGAATGGGAGCAGACGCTCTCACCCGCCGAGCTGGATCGACTCCGCGCCGGCGGCTACCGGCTGACCAGCGATGCCGGGTGAGCTCGCCGACGAGCACGTCGTCGCGATCTGCCAGGTCCTCAGCACGCATCACGTCTCGTTCGTGATCATCGGCGGGATCGCCGCGCGGTTGCACCAGACGGGATACGCCACGGTCGACGTCGACATCTGCCCAGCACGCGACGAGGCCAACCTCGGGAACCTGGCTGCGGCCCTGCGCGCGCTCGGCGCTCGGCTGCGCGTCGCGGGCGACCCGGACGGACTCGAGTTCGACCCGCACCCCGACATGCTCCGGCAGGTCACCACGATGACCCTGATCACGGCCCACGGTCCGCTCGACCTCTGCTTCGCCCCCGACGGATTCGCGGCCGGCTACGCCGAACTCCGAGCGCATTCGGTGGTGATCACCATCGCCGACACCGCGATCCCGGTGGCCTCGCTCGAGGATGTCATCGTGTCGAAGCGGGCTGCGGGACGAGCGAAAGACATCGTCGCCCTTCCCGAGCTCGAGGCCCACCTGCGTCGTCGCGACACGCGCCCATCCCGATGATCGCGGGCGCCTGCGGCGCTGCGACGCGCTCGGCTCGGCGAAGAACGCGCCAAGATCCTGGGAGAACCGGCCGGACGCGGCGGACGTGAGGAACGGTCGTCGTTGCAAAGCCCCAGGTCAGCGGTATTGTATTGCACAGCGTTGGCGGCAGCGAACACCCCGCTCACCCCTGGGGGACCGAAGGTCCCGGGTTCGAATCCCGGTAGCCCGACTGCAAGACCCGGGTGAGAGCGGTGCCACACGCACCACCGGATCGGTGCCCGGTCCTCCGACTCGTCGCTCGCGAGGAAGCCTCTCGCCGGGGCGGTCGATGGCGTCGTGCGTGAATCGGGCTTCCGCACGAAGCAGGAAGCCGTCGCGGCCTACGCGCGCGAGACGGCCGACCGCCGGTCGGGCCGGCACGTCACGCCGTCGCACCTGACGCTGGGGGAGTACCTGGAGGCCCGGTGGCTGCCGGCGGTTGAGGCGTCGGTGCGGCCCTCAACGACGCGGTGCGCTGGAAGCTGGTCCAGCACAACGCCGCGCTCGGCGTTCCGCTGCCCAAAGGCGACCCGGCCCGCGATGAAGGTCTGGTCACCGGAGCAGCTCGGCGCCTCCCTCGACCACGTGCGCGACGACCGGCTGTTCGCCGCCTGGTTCCTGCTCTGCACGACGGGCCTCCACCGCGGCGAGGTGCTCCGGGGGTCGGCGGCGTACACGTCGACGAGACGGTCGAGGTGCTGCTCGATCCGGGTATCGAGCTCGACCAGGTCATCGAGATCGGCGCCGTGGCGGTGCCGGTCGACCGTTCCCCTGACCGATGGTCCGGCGGCATCGCCCTCGGGTGGCCTGGCGTGATCCGAGGGACCGGCGATACCGTCGTCCGACCGGGCGTTCATTCGATGCATGGAACACGGAGGACGGATGCCGACCATCCTGGGCCACCACGACATCTCGAAGGGCAAGGACCACTGGCTGTCCTCCCCGAAGCGAGAGGAGTTCTTCGGTCCGCTCGGGGTGACGAACATTCGCACGTTCGTCGACCCGCAGAACCCGAGCCACGTGGCACTGATCATGGACGTCCCTGACCTCGACGCGTTCAACGCCGCCATGGAGACGGCGGCCGCCGCTGACGCGATGTCCTACGACGGCGTGATGCCCGAGACGCTGGTCATCCTCGTCGAGGAGTAGGACAGCCCACCGTCCCCACCCTCCTGAGGCTGCTCGAGCGCGCCGGCCTCGAGCGACGCAAGGAGCTCGCCGAGCGCGACGAGCACGACGGGGCGGGCAGGTACCACGAGCCCGCGACCGCCGACACCCAGGAGTCCTCACGCACTGCCGGCGGGGTCGGCGTGCGGGGCGATCGCGGACTCGTCGGCCCGCCAGATGGCACTGCCACTCGGGGAGCGGACGCTGGCGACCTGATGACGATGCCGGCCGAGTCAACCTGGACCGCGACAACATCGGTGGCGTCGAGGAGCTCATGGCGATCCTCGCAGCGCGAGGTCTGGCCGGAACGCTTGCTCTCACCGCAGGGCCGCTCGTGAGTGCGTCCGAAGGGGAGCGACGGACTGCTCTGGACGTGCTCGGATGCGGTCGGGCACCCGGAGGAGAGCGTTCATGCCGTCGATCCAAGAGTACCGGTGCGGCACGTTCCGCTCCCGGTATCAGGAGCGCGTTGACGCCGCTGTGCTCGAGCACGAACAGGGCTCACCGAGACGGTCCACGGAGAGCTCGGCATGCGTCGGCTCGATCGCGTCCCGCAGCAGAATGGCGCGCCGAGAGACCCGGAGGACACCGGAGCCGCCCCATGACGACCGAGCCGGACCTGGCCACCCTCGCGGCCGACGTTCAGAGGATGAAGGACCGGCTCGCGATCGCCGACTGCATCGCTCGCCACGCGCGGGGGTGCGACCGCCACGATCTCGACCTGATCGCCAGTGCCTACTGGCCCGACGGGATCGACGAGCACGGGGTCGTGGTCAACTCCGGGGCCGACTACGGC
>BTUT01000018.1:0-15666 GCA_045862935.1 Acidimicrobiia bacterium | reverse complement strand
CCCGGGGTTGGCGCTTCAACGGGCAGCAGTACCCGAACGCGATCCACATGGCCGTCACGAGACCGCAGACCCGCCCCGGTGTCCTCGACGACTTCCGTGCCGATCTCGACGCATCGGTCGAGTACGCGCGCGCACATCGCGACGACGCGCCGATGAGCGGCGCGATCTACGGCGGGATCCCCGGTGGCCCCACGCCCGAAGCGGACGACTTCCTCCGGTTCGTGATGGCCGAGATGATGGACCGCCAGCAGGCGCTTCCCCCGGAGTAGGGTCCGCCCGTGGAGGTCGGGGTCTCGAACGATCCGTCGCGCGACCAGACCACGTTCACCGAGCGCCACGAGGCGCTCACGGATCGGATCCGCAGCCTCGGGCGCTACGGGTTCGCGCGTGCCTCGGAAGAGCCCTACCGTCGCCGCCCGGCCGACGTGCTGTGGCTCGCGGTCGGTGCCCTCGCGCTGGCACTCTCCGGATGGCGCCACAGCGACCCGACGGACTTCGAGCAGACGATCTTCGACGCGTTCAACCAGCTGCCCGGCTCGCTGGTGGGCGTCGCCGAAGCGCTCTTCCAGGTGGGCACGCTGTGGGCTCTCGGGCTCATCGTGGTGGCCGCGCTCCTCGCCCGCCGCTGGCACCTCGCGCGCGACCTGCTCATCGCCGGCTTCGCCGCGTGGCTCGTGGGGCGCGCGCTCGCGCTGCTCATCGGGCACGAGTCGCTGTCCGACACGATGGACGCGATCGTGCGAGCCGGCACCACGCCGTCGTTCCCCATGGTCCGCCTCGCGGTGGTCACCGCGGTCGTCGCGGCGGCCGCGCCCTACCTCAGCCGTCCGGCCCGCTGGATCGGGGTCCTCGCGGTCGCGGTGATGGTTCCGGCGGCGATGTACCTCGGTGTGGCCAGCCCCACCGACATCATCGGCGGCTTGGGGCTGGGCCTCATCGCGGCCAGCGTGGTGCACCTGGCCTTCGGGTCCCCCGGCGGGCGCCCCACCGCGGAGCAGGTGTCGCTCGCGCTGGCGAGCCTGGGGGTCGACGCGCGCAACGTGCGGCTCGCACCCGTGCAGACGCTCGGGCGCACGCTCATGCTGGCCGACGGTGCCGACGGGCCGCTCGCGGTGACCGTGCTCGGTCGCGACGAACGCGACGCCCGCTTCGCCAGCAAGGCGTGGCGATTCCTCCTCTACCGGGACTCGGGGCCCACGCTGTTCCACTCGCGTCTCCAGGAGGTGGAGCACGAGGCGTTCGTCCTGCTGCGCGCGGAGCGTGCGGGTGTGGGCACGCCCGAGCTCGTGGAGGTCGGCCAGGCCGGGCCGGACGCGGCCGTGCTCGTCACGAGATCGGTCACCGGGCCCCGCCTCGCGGACCTCACCGCCGACGCGGTCACCGACGAGCAGCTGCGGGCGGTGTGGGAGGCGGTGGCGCGGATGCAGCGTGCGGGCCTCGCCCACGGCAACCTCGACGTCGAGCACGTCCACTTCACGGCGGACGGTGCCGTCACGCTCACCGGGTTCCGCACGTCGTCGACGGCCGCGCCGCGCGGCCGTCTCGGCGCCGACCTCGCCACGTTGCTGTTCTCGACGGCCGGGATGGTGGGCAACGAGCGTGCGATCGCGGCCGCGCTCGCGGGGCTCGGTGATCACGAGCTCGCGGCGGCCGTTCCGTTCCTCCAGCCGGGGGTGGTTCCCCGGGACGCGCGGCGTGGCGTGAAGGGCGTGAAGCAGCGGTTCACGCAGCTCCGCGCCGATGTCGCGGCGGCCACCGGTGTCGAGGCCCCCGAGCTCGAGCAGCTCCGGCGGGTGTCGCGCCGTCAGGTGGTGATGTTCGCGGCGGCCGGATTCGGCATCTGGGCGATGATCGGCATGGTCGGTGATCCGGCCGAGCTCTGGGCCACGGTGCAGGACGCGGTCTGGGGCTGGGTCGTGCTCGCGTTCGTCTGCTGGATCGTGGTGGAGATCGGCTACGCGATCTCGATGCTCGGGGCGATCCCCCCGGCGAACGCCGTGCCGTTCGGGCCGCTCACGGTGCTCCAGGTCGCGTCGGCCTTCCTGAACCTCGTGACGTCGGGGATGATCGCCCAGTTCGTGATGAACACGCGCTTCCTCCAGAAGCGCGGGGTCGATGTCCCGACCGCGGTGTCGGCGAGCGCGGTCCCACCGATCGCGTACACGCTCGTGCAGATCCTCGTGATCATCGTGACGTGGTCGGTCGGCAAGAGCAACGGCTTCTCACTCGACGACGTGGGCGGGAGCGACGGCGGGGGCGGCGGCAACGACCTCGGCATCGTGCTCATCTGCATCGTCGGCATGGTGCTCGCCGTCGGCATCGCCCTCGTCGTGCCGAAGTTCCGCCGGAAGGTGATGCCGACGGTCAAGACGACGATGCACAACCTGTGGACGGTCTTCGTGTCGCCGCGCAAGGTGCTGTTCATCTTCGGCGGCGCGATCCTCACCCAGCTGATGTACGCGCTGATCCTCATGGCCTGCGTGAAGGCGTACGGTGGCAACGTCTCGATGATCCAGGTGATCTTCGTGAACACCTTCGTCTCGCTCTTCGGTGGGCTGATCCCCGTGCCTGGCGGCATCGGGGTGTTCGAAGCCGGCCTCACCGCGGGCCTCACCGCCATGGGCGTGCCGCCGGCGATCGCCACCGCCGCGGTGCTCACCGACCGCATGATCACGGCCTACATCCCCCCGGTCTTCGGCTACGTCTCCATCAGCTGGATGACCAAGCACGACTACCTCTGATGCGTCCCTCACCCCCGCTCCGCGAGGGGTGGGGGACGCACAGACGGAGTGTGCGTCCGGTCGCCGGATCAGGAGAGCACGAGGTCGAGGTGCGCGTGGCGGCGCACCAGGATGCTCGGGACGTACGCCGGTGGCCGCTGCGGGTCGAGCGCGAAGAAGGACGTGCGTGCGAGGAGCTCCTCGAGCGCGACGCGTGCCTCCATGCGGGCGAGCGGGGCGCCGACGCAGTGGTGGATGCCGCGCCCGAACGCGAGGTGGTCACGAGGGCTCGGCCGGTCGAGACGAACGTCGTCGGCGTGATCGAAGTGTGTGGCGTCGCGGTTCGCGGCACCCCAGCAGAGGATCAGCGTCGCACCCGCGTCGAGCGACACCCCCGCGAGCTGCGTGGCTCGACGCACCGTCCGGTAGTGACCCTTGAAGGGCGACTCGAGGCGCGCGACCTCCTCCACGAACGAGGGGATGAGACCGGGATCGGCGCGCAGTGTGTCCTGGAGAGCGGGCTGCTCCGCGAGGATCCGGATCGCGCTCCCGATGAGGCTGGTGGTGGACTCGCCCCCGGCGCTGAGCAGGATGACGAGGGTGCTCACGCCCTCCTCGGCCGTGAGCAGCCCGTCGGCCACGCCCCGGGCGACGGCGCCGACGAGCCCGGCGGCGGGGTCGGGCTCGGTGCGCGCGAGGTGCTCACCGAGGTAGGCGCCGGTCTCTCCCGCCCGCGCGGCGAGCTCCGCCATCCGCGCCAGCGAGCTCGTGCCGGCGAGGAGCTCGGTGCTGTCGAAGGCCCACTCGATGAGCGTGGGCACGTGGGCACCGTGCAGGCCCAGTACCTCCACGAGCACCGTCATCGGCAGCGGGTTCGTGAAGCTCGTCGTGATGTCGACGCGTCCCTGGGCGACCGATCGCGTGACGAGGCCCGCCGCGACCGTGCGTGCGTATCCCTCGACGCCGCGCATCCTCGCCTCCACGAGTGACGGGAACACCGCCCGTCGGTGCATGGTGTGCGCCGGTGGGTCCGCGGTGGCCAGGGTCTGGATGTTGGTGCCGAGCGTGGTCATGTCGAACATCGCCGGTGAGCCGTCGTCGGAGGTGTAGAGCAGGGCCTCGAGGTTCGACGAGAAGTCGGCGACGCGACCGAGTGCTTCCACGACCGCGTCCCGAGAGGTCACGAGGTGCAACGTGGTCGACGGCACCCGCCACACGGGCTCGTGCTCGCGCAGCCGGGTCAAGAACGGGTACGGGTCCTGGAGGGTCGCCGGGTCGAGGAGGGTGCCGGGCGGTGAGGTCATGGCGTGCTCCTGTGTCGAGCGGCTCGCGCGACGCACCGTAGAGCGTGGATCCGCCAAGATGCACCGATGACCGATCTCGTCCGAGGAACCGATGGCGTGCGCCGCTGCGCGTGGGGCGCCGCGCCCGCCGACTACGCCGCCTATCACGACGACGAGTGGGGCCGGCCGGTCACCGACGACGTCCGGATCTTCGAGAAGTTGTGCCTCGAAGGCTTCCAGAGCGGGCTGTCGTGGCTCACCATCCTGCGCAAGCGCGAGGGGTTCCGCCGTGCCTTCGCGGGGTTCGACCCGCACGTCGTAGCCGGGTACACCGAGCGCGACGTCGAGCGGCTGCTCGCGGACGCGGCGATCGTGCGTCACCGGGGCAAGATCGAAGCCACGATCGCGAACGCGCGTGCCGCGCTCGCAGTGCAGGAGGTGCGCGGATCCCTCGCCGGTCTGTTCTGGTCGTTCGAGGTGCGGCGGACGCGCGCCCCTCGCGCGATGCGCGACCTGCCCGGGTCCACGGACGCGTCGGCAGCTCTGGCGAGAGAGCTGAAGCGGCACGGGTTCCGTTTCGTGGGCCCGACCACGGTCTACTCCGCCATGCAGGCGATCGGGGTGGTGAACGACCATCTCGTGGGATGCGCGTCGCGTGCCGTGTGCACCCGCGCCCGTGCGGTGCTCACCGTCCCGTGAGCTCGCGGGCCGTCGACGTGCTCAGCGCCCTCGAAGCTGTGTGGGGCGGGCGGGTCGCGAGCCGGCGCGGGCCCACCCGTTGGTGCGCACCGGCGCGCCCTTGCCCGACGACCACCGCAGCATCACGCTGATCCGGGGCCCGGCCGACGTCACCTTCGGCACCGTGTGCTCCCAGTCCGCCTGCGCGCGACCGCCCATCACGAGCAGGTCACCCGACGCGGGGTGCACGTCGATCGACGGGCCGCCCCCGAGGCGGCGCAACAGGAAGGGGCGCGCGGCGCCGACGGTGAGGATCGCCACCAGGGTGCGATCGAGGTGGCGCATCTCGGAATCGCGGTGCCACGCGACGCTGTCGCGGCCGTTGCGGTAGTAGTTCATCCCGAAGCCCCCGAAGCGCACGTGGTACCGCTCGGTGAGCGACTGCCGGACGGGTCCGAGGACCGGGTGGGGGAGTGGGTCGTGGGGCCCGGACCACTTCGAGAGGCGGGGTTCGTCGACGATCTCGCCGTACACGCGGCGGCGGGTCTGGCGCCACGCGACGTGGCGCACGAGGTGCACCAGGAGGCGGTCGCCGCCGATCAGCCACTCGCGCGCGACGTCGACCCAGCTGTGCTCGTCGAGCGCGATCCGGTCGAACACGGGCACGGCGGCCAGCGCCGGGTCGAGGTCGCCGACCAGTGTGCCCTGCAACGGCTCCACGGGCGTCATCATAGCGAACACCTGTTCGCCGTTCCGCCCCGGTGGGAGCCGCGGGATCGCGGCGGCGGCCCGGTCAGCGCCGGCGGCGGGGTGGCCCGGACCGCGGCGGGGCTTCGGGTGGCTTCGCGCCGGGGGGCTCCGTGAGCACCTTGGCGAGGAGCGAGGCGGTGCGAGTGGCGGCATCGGACGGCGTCGTGGTCACCACGACGTGCACCGCGCGTGCCGATGCCGCGAGCCGTTCGAGCCGCGGCACCCAGGCTTCGACGTCGGCACTGCGGTACTCGTAACGCAGGCGCGCGAGCGGATCGTCGACCGCCTTCTCCCACGCCGCGAGGTCACGGCCGTGGAACCTCACGATCGCGAGGTCGGTCGTCGCCGCAGCCACCGGTGGAACGGAGGTGTCGGTCCCCTGCGGTGCGTCGACGCAGACGTACGCGAGCCGGTGGTCCTGGAGGAACGCGAGGGTGGCGTCCCGGTGCTTGGTGTCCACCCAGTCCCGCCTGCGGAGCTCGACGGCGACGGGCAGGTCACCACACCGCTCGCGCAGCCAGACCAGGTAGTCGAGCGACTTCGGCGAGGGACTGAAGTACGACGGGAACTGGAAGACCACCGTGCCGAGCTTGTCGAACTCGAAGAGCGGCTTGATCTGCGCGACGAATCGGTCGAGCGTGGCGTCGAGCACGGTGGGGGACAGCTCGTCGGGGAACAGCTGGGGCTTGTGGCGCAGGGCGGTGGGGAGCCGGTCGCGCACGTCGGGCCAGAGCGACTCGATCGGTGCGGGATGCTGCGTCAGCAGCCGGTGCGCGCGCACGTCGACGCGGAAGCCGTCGGTCGTGCGATCCACGAGGAGCCCGAGCGTGCGCTCGGTGAGGGGGCCCGCGGCCGAGCTCGCGAGCTCGATGGCGCGGTACCGGGAGGCGAGGCGCTCGAGGTCGCGATCGTCGGTTGCCACGGTGAACTGCACCGACGGGAACCGGCGACGCTTCCCACCCGCCTTCGCGGGTCGGCCGCCAGGGTTCCGTCCAGGAGAACCTCGAGGGTTCCCACTCGGGCCCGCGCCGGGCTCGTTGGCGCGACGCCCGCCGTGGCGGCCGCCGCGCTTGCCCGGACCGGATCCACCCCGCGGCCGCGGCGGCTGGTCACTCACCCGTCGACCGCGGCCGCGATCTCGGCGCGCTGCTCGGGAGTGAGGTCGGTGTGCGTCGCCGCCGCGTTCGCTCGCGCCTGCTCGGGTGACGACGCGCCGGCGATCACCGAAGCGGTCACCGGATGACTCGCGAGATACGACAGCGCAACCTCGTGGAGGGTACGCCCGTTGCGCGCACACCACTCGTCGAGGCGATCGAGCTTGTCCTGGTTGGCGTCGGTGAGGTACGTCGCGAAGTACGGCACGTGCAGACGACTCCCCTCGGGTGGGGTCTCGCCGCGGCGGACCTTCCCGGTGAGCACACCCGACGCGAGCGGGAAGTAGGGGAGCACCCCCAGTCCGAAGCGCTCGCACGCTCCAAGGACCTCGGTCTCGATGCCACGGACGAGCAGGCTCCACTCGTTCTGCAGTGACACGAACGACGCGAGCTGCTTCGTCTCCGACACCCAGTGCGCGTCGGCGACCTGCCAACCAGTGAAGTTGGAGCAGCCGACGTACCGGACCTTGCCCTGGTGCACGAGGCCGGTGAGGGCCGACAGGGTCTCCTCGATCGGCGTACGCGCGTCGGAGTAGTGCATCTGGAACAGGTCGATGTAGTCGGTGCCGAGGGCCGAGAGGCTCTCCTCGACCGAGGCCATGACGGTCGCACGCGATCCGTTGCGGTCGTCGGGTCCGGTGGGAGCACCGAACTTCGTCGCGATCACGACCTCGGCGCGGTGGCCGCGGAGCGCGGCGCCGAGGAACTCCTCCGACCGGCCGCCGCCGTACATCCGCGCGGTGTCGAAGAGCGTGATGCCCGCGTCGAGGGCGGCGTGGACGATCTCCGCACTGCGAGACTCGTCGGCCCGCATACCGAAGTTGTTGCAGCCGAGGCCGGCGATCGAGACGACGAGGTCGGACGAGCCGACGTTCCGGAGCTCCATCAGGGCACCTGCCATTGCAGCTCGATGTGCTGGCCGAACGCGAGGAGACCGCTCGCGATCACGTCGGTTCGCACGAAGGCCTGGGTCATCGTGTCGGTGTACGCGCCCGGGTCACCGGGTCGGAACACACCCGACACCGCGACGCGGCCCGCGAGGTCGGGCGCGAATCGTTCCACGTGGAGGACGCGGTCGAGCGCCGCGTCGAGCTCGCCGGCACCGGGGTAGCGGATGCCGAAGTGGCACGACCGCTGCGGGTGCGCACGGAGGTCGGCGAAGTAGGCGCGAGCCGGCGCCGCGAGGGCCCCGCCGTCGAGCTGGTCGCGGAGCACCTGCTCCAGCGCCCACTGCTGGGCGGTCACCTCCGAGGCGTACAAGGTGTTGTTGGCGAGGTCCGTCTGGCCGGGAGCGATCCGCGCGCTGAGGAACGGTCCACCCGAATCGTGCACGTCGAACCCGAGGAGCTCGAACAGCGATCGGGCGAGTGGCCGTTCCCCCGGTGCGTACACGAGCTCGACGTGGTTGAGCGACCTCGTCAGGCTGCGGGTGCCGGTCTCCGGGGCGGCGCCCGTGATGGGAGTCGTCACGCGCTCCACGCTAGGGAGTGCCGTGGGCCCGACGCCAACGAGTCGGTGACCCGGACCTCGACCGAGATCCCCGGGGAGATTCGTGAGCGGGAGCGCGACGCGAGAGACTCGGCGCGATGGGCGTCCTCGTACCCCCGCTGCTGGGTCGTCGGCACAGCGACGAGTTCGTGGCGCCGGCGTGGACGCGGGCCGATCGACGAGCGATCGCGCGGGTGGCCGGCTCGGTGGAGCGCCGCGCGTCGCGCCTCGGGATCTCACCGCAGACCTACCTCGGCGGACGACTCGGCACCGCCGCGACCCTGCGCGCCATCGACTCGGAAGCCGGTGGCGGCTTCTACGCAGTGCCGCCGGAAGCCGAGCACGATCGTTCCGCGGCCGACGCGGCATTCGCCGGCGACGAGGTGGTCGTCGACGTGCAGACCCACCTGGTCCGGCCGAGCATGGCCGCAGGGAGTGCGGGGGACGCGCTGTTCGCGTACCTCCGGTCGGTCGATCCGCAACGGTGGGGCGGCGGCGTCGATCCCGAGCTGCTGAGCGCAGCCATGTGGGCGACGAGCGTGTTTGGCGGGAGCGAGACCGCGGTGGCGTTGCTCACGTCACCCCCCGGTCGCTCGCACGAGAACGTGCTCACGAACGACGACATCGCCGCGGCGCGCGACATCGTGGACCGCTACGCCGACACCGGGCGCGTCCTCACCCACACGATCGTGCACCCCAATGCCGGACCGGCCGAGCGGGACGCGATGGGTGAGTGGAGCGACACGCTGCGGCCATCGGGGTGGAAGGTGTACACGCTCTGGGAGCCGCCCGAGGCGCGCGCGGGACGCGGGTGGTTCCTCGACGACGACGAGACCGGCGGGCCGTTCCTCGAGCAGGTGCGCGCCACCGGCCGCCGGATCGTGTGCGCGCACAAGGGCCTCGGGGGACCGATCGCGAGCCTCGCGCCGGCCGGCGCGTCGCCGCGCGACATCGGTCCCGCGGCCGCAGCGTTTCCGGACCTGACGTTCGTCGTGTACCACTCCGGTTACGAGCTCCCCGGCGCCCGCGACGACGACCACGACCCGACCGGAGGCGTGGGGCGGCTCGAAGCGAGCCTCCGGGCAGCGCGCGTCCCGGCGGGTGCGAACGTGTACGGCGAGCTCGGCTCGACCTGGTTCCTCGTCTCCCGCCGCCCGCAGGAGGCGGCCCACGTCGTCGGGACGCTGCTGCGATGCGTCGGGGAGGACCGGATCCTCTGGGGCACCGACTCGATCTGGTACGGCGCGCCGCAGTCGCTCATCGATGCGTTCCGGGCCTTCAGGATCCCCGAGTGGATGCAGGATCGGTTCGGCTACCCGCCGCTGACGGCGACCGCGAAGCGCAAGATCCTGGGTGCTAACGCGGCTCGGCTCTACGGCATCGAGCTCGACCGCGTGCGTCGGCCCGAGCTGCGGGCGTGGGTGCCTGCTGCCCGCGAAGAGCTCGCGGCCCGACTCGCCTGAGCGCGACCACGGAGCCGCCGGATTGCCGTGAAGCCGACGCGCTCCGGAAGGGGCGCGCGGGAGGCGGTGAGCTCAGGCGGGGGCGCGCTCGGTGAGGTCGAGCGCGTTGTCGCGCAGGATGCGCCGCTGCGCTGCTTCGTCGAGCTCCTTGACCTCGACCGCGTAGTCGAGGGGCCGGGGCATGCCCTCGATGTGCGGCCAGTCGGATCCGAAGATCACGCGGTCGGCCCCCATGAGGTCGACGACCTCGTTCACGTCGTCTTCCCAGAAGGGGTTGATCCAGACGTGGCGGCGGAACGTGTCGACGGGGTCCTCGGGGAAGTAGCCGGGCATCTTGCCGGCCGTCGACCGCAGCTTGCGGAACAGGTCGGGCAGGAACTCGCTCCCGTTCTCCACCGACGCGATGCGCAGGTTGGGGAAGCGGTCGAAGAGCTTGTCGAACACCAACGTGATCAGGAAGTCGTACGCCGCGCGCTCGATGGCGAAGGCGCGGACCGACGGGCTCCAGCCGCCGCCGGTGAACTTCGCGGAGAACAGGTCGTCGGATGCGTACCCCTGTGACGAGTAGCCGCTGTCCCCGGCGTGAACGACCACGGTGATCCCCGCCTCGTTGGCCCGAGCCCAGAACGGGTCGAATTCGGGCGCGGTGGGGGGTCGCTGCCCGGTGGTCGTCCACACGGCTGCGGGGCGCAACACGACCACACGGGCATCGCGATCAAGTGCCCATTCGAGCTCACGGCACGCCCACGCGACGTCGCACAACGACACGTACGGCGCGCTGTAGATGCGGTCGCGGAAGCTGACGCCCCAGTCCTCGTCGAGCCACCGGTTGAACGCCGTGAACGTGAGGGCCACGGCCTCGGGATCGTGCTTGAGGGCCTCCTCGTAGAGGACGCCGAGCGTGGGGAACATCCAGACCTTCTCGAGCCCGTGCTCGTCCATCACCCGGAGCCGGGCGTCGCGGTCGCGGTACTCGGGTCGGATCGGCTCCCGGTCCCGCAGGAACTCGAGAGGGTTCTTCTGATCGGGGTTGCCGCGGAAGTAGTCGTGCATCGCCCCGGCCTTGGCCACGGGATCGAACGTGGGGTTCACGACCGCGCGGCTCACCCGCCCGCCGACCACGTGGTACCGGCGGCCGTCGATCTCGGCCCACTGCACGCAGCGCGGCCCGAGCGCCGGGTCGAGATGCCGGGTGAACGCGTCGAGGGCCTCGTAGTAGTGGTTGTCGGCGTCGAACGCCGGGTATCCCAGGTCGGTCATGCACCCAGGCTACGGCGCCGGGGCAGGGAGTGACCCCGTGGCGGTGTGACTAGCCTCACCGCGCACCACGATGGGTGCCGGCTCCCGCTCCGATCCCCAGCGTCGACCCGAGCTCGAACGCCGAGCGGCGGAGAGCGTGGCGACGACCCGGACGCGCTTCTCGGTCGCGCGCGTGCTGCTCCTCGTGCTCACCGGCGTCTCGCTCTACCTGCTCGCGCCGAGCATCGGCGAGGTGTTCTCGGCGTGGGATCGGCTCGACGAGTTCAACCCGATCGCGCTGCCGCTCGTGCTGGTCCTCGAGACGGCGAGCTTCGCGTGCGTGTGGCTGCTCCAGGCGATCGCGCTCCGAAGCGTGCGCTGGGACGCGATCGTCCTCTCACAGCTCACGGCCAACCTGTTCAACCGGGTGACCCCCGGTGGCGGTGCGACCGGCACCGCGGTCCAGGCCCGAATGCTGCAGCGCGCGGGGTTCAACCTCACCACCGCGGCGACCGCGGTGACGGTGCAGTCACTGCTCGTGACCGCCGCGCTCGTCGCGCTGCCGGTGTTCGTGATCCCGGGCGTTCTCACCGGTACAGCCCTGCCCGCGAGCCTCCTCCAGGCGGCGTGGACGGGAGTGGCGGTGTTCGCGGTGATGTGCGGGGTCGGTGCGATCCTGCTCGCCACTCGCCGTCCGGTGCACGCGCTCGGCCGCGGCGTGGAACGCCTCGTCAACGTGTTCCGTACCCGGCGGCCGAAGGTCACCGGCCTCGGTGACCGCCTCCTGGAGGAGCGCGACGAGATCCGTGTGACGATGGGATCGCGGTGGCTGGAGGCGGTGGGCGCCGCGGTCGGCCGCTGGGGCTTCGAGTACCTCGTGCTGCTCCTCGCGCTCTACGCGATCGACGCCCGACCCAACCCGTGGTCCGTGCTGCTCGCGTTCGTCGTCGCGTCGCTGCTGAGCATGATCCCGATCACGCCCGGTGGTCTGGGCTTCGTCGAAGCCGGTCTCACCGCCACGCTTGCCGCAGCGGGGATCGCGCCCCAGGAGGCGGTGGCCGCCACACTGCTGTTCCGGCTCGTCTCGTTCTGGTTGCCGCTCCCGGTCGGCGTGATCGCCGGCTGGTGGTTCCGCCGCCGCTACCCGCGCGCCCGCTGATCGCCCGCCATCCCGGGCGTGGCCGTCAGGTACGGCCGAGGAGGAAGGCCGCGTTCTCCGAGAACAGGCCGGGCCAGTCGCCGGGCCGGACACCGGTCGCCCGACCGCGCGCGTAGTCGGCGAGGGGATCCGCGGTTCCCTCGGAGTGCGGGTAGTCGCTGCAGCACATCAGCACGTCGGCACCACCGAGCTGCTCCCGCAGCCGGACCGGGAGCTCGTACGCGAACGACGACACGCGGACCTGGCGCAGGAAGTACTCGCTCGGGCGCAGCGAGAGCGCGGCCGGTGGTCGACCGTTGAGCCGGGTGGTGAAGTCGACGCCTCCGTCGAGCATCACGAGGTACAGCGGCACCCAGACCGCGGACAGCTCGACGATGCCCAGGCGCAGGTGCGGATGTCGTGCGAGGACGCCGTTCACGATCAGGTCGGTGGTGGCGAGCATCGCCGCGGTCGGGAGGAACACCGACTCGAGCGTCGGCACGAACGCGTCGGCCGAGTCCACGTACCACGCGTCGTCGAACGGGCGCGGTTGGTCGGCGACGTGGAACACCGGCGAGATGCCGTGGGCGACGAAGCTCGACCAGGCCCGGTCGAGGTCGGCGTGCGACAGCGGTCGACCGTCGACGAGCGCGGGCGCGACCATCGCGGTGCGGATGCCGGCAGCCGACAGCGTGGCGAGCTCGCGGTCGAGCCAGTGGAGATCCCGGAGGTGCACGTGACCGACGGGGTGGAGCCGGCCGTGTCCGTCGAGAGCGACCTCGCCGCACCACCGGTTCCAAGCACGCATGTTCGCGAGCTGCGCGACCGGGTCGACCCCGAGTCTCCTTTCCCACAGCAGCCCGTAGTTCGGGAAGCACAGCGCCTCGTCGACGCCCATCACGTCCAGCACCTCGACCCGGGCCCCCGGATCCCAGTGGTCGCGGGGCAGGACGTCGTCATAGCGCGCGTCCGGTGCTCCACCTCGCAGCACGCGCTGGCGGTGCTCGCCGATGGCCGCGGTGTCGCCGGGGGACTGCACCTCGGCCGGCCCCAGCCGCTGATCGCGCCAGCACAGCCAGGTGTTGCCGGTCTCGTCGTCATCGAGGCGGATCGCGGCGTCGCGGTGCTCCGGGTCGATGTGGGTCCGCCACAGGTCGCGCGGCTCCACCAGGTGCTGGTCGCTGTCGATGGTCGTCACTGCTCCCCCTCACCGCGATCCCCTCAGCGAGGTGCGCCGTTCATGGTGGCACGCGCGGCGGGATCGCCGCCGGGGGCCAACGGCTAGGTTCGCCGCCCATGGACGCGCGCACGCCTTGCCCGATCGGGCCAGGGGCGGACGATGGGGCGCGGGCGGACGGGGCACCGGAGTCCCGCACGACGCGCGTCCCCGTCGTGGACGCGGCCCGCGCGCCTCGTCCGGCGACGCTCGCGATCACGGCCGGTCGGCCGTTGGTGAGCCCCGACGCACCGCTCAACGAGCCGGTCGTGTTCGCGTCCGCCTACCACGCGGGTGGCCCCATCGCCTACGCACGCGACGGCAACCCCTCGTGGGAGGCGCTCGAGGCGGCGATCGGGACCCTCGAGGGCGGATCCGCGCTCGCCTTCGCGTCGGGGATGGCGGCGATCGCCGCTGTGCTCGACACCCTGCCGAACGGCGCGCGGGTCGTCGCGCCCGCCACCGGGTACAGCGGGACCCGCGTGCTGCTGCGCGACGCGGGGCCCGCGGGACGTTGGCACGTCACGTTCGTGGACCCGACCGACACCGGCGCCGTCCTCGCGGCGGCCGCCGACGCTGCCCTGGTGTGGCTGGAGTCACCCACCAACCCGCTGAACGGTGTCGTCGACCTCCCCGCCGTGATCGCGGGAGCGCACGAGCGCGGTGCGGTGGTCGCGGTGGACAACACGTTCGCGACGCCGTTGCTGCAGCGTCCGCTCGAGCTGGGGGCCGACGTCGTCGTGCACAGCGTCACGAAGCTGCTCGCCGGGCACTCCGACGTGGTGCTCGGGGCGACCGTCACCCACGACGACGCGCGCTGCGAGGTGCTGCGGCGGCACCGCTCCGCCTACGGCGCGATCCCCGGACCGATGGAGTCGTACCTCGCGCTGCGCGGGCTCCGTACGCTCCCCCTCCGGGTGGACCGTGCCCAGGCGAACGCCCAGGTCCTCGCCCGGCGCCTCGACGGCCATCCCTGCGTGACCCGGGTCCGGTATCCCGGGCTGCCCGACGACCCGGGTGCCGAGCGGGCGGCGCGCCAGATGGACGGCCCCGGCTCGATGCTCGCATTCGAGGTGGCGGGCGACGCCACCGTCGCCGAGGCCGTGGCCAAGGCCACACGGCTCATCGTGCACGCGACGAGCCTCGGGGGCATCGAGACGACGATGGAGCGCCGCGCGCGCTGGCCGGAGGAGGGCGCGATCCCACCCACACTGCTGCGGATGAGCGTCGGCTGCGAGGACGTCGAGGACCTGTGGCACGACCTCGAGCGAGCGCTCCGGGTGGGCTCCTCCGCCGCGGCCTAGATTCGGATCCGAGAGATCCCGGCGGCTGAGGAGGGGTCATGGCGGAGGACAACGGCGGGCGCACGCTCGGGGGCGTCGGCACCAAGATGCTGTTCGAGAACGAGTACTGCCGGGTGTGGGAGATGGACCTCGCGCCCGGCGAGGCGGGCGCGGTGCACCGCCACGACCACGACTACGTCCTCGTGATCCTCGCCGGCGACCGGATCGCGGCGATCCCGGAGCCCGACACCGGTGGTGCCACCACCGAGTACCTCGAGGCCGAGGTGAACGCGCCGATGATCGTCGAGCTCGGGAAGGGCGGCATCGAGACCGCGAGGAACATCGGTGAGCAGCGCTACTACGAGCTCCTGATCGAGATCCTGAAGTAGCCGGAGCCCACGGTGGAGGAAGCGGTCGGCACCCCTCGCCGCGCGCTCGAAGGGCTGCGCGTCCTCGACCTGGCGATCCTCTTCTCGGCACCGCAGATCTCGGCGATGCTGGGCGACCTCGGGGCCGACGTCGTGAAGCTCGAGCCGCCGCCGCGCGACGGCAAGCCCGGCGGGGATCCGATGCGGACGATGGGTGCCCAGCGCGCGGGCCAGTCGCTGATGTGGGCGCTCGTGTCGCGCAACAAGCGCACGGTGACGTGCGACCCCACCACTCCGGAGGGGCGCGCGCTCCTCGCCCGCCTGGTCCGCGCGGCCGATGTCGTCGTCGAGAACCTGCCGCCCGCGACCCTGGAGCAGTGGGGGGCGACCCCTGACGAGCTGCTCGAGCTCAATCCGGACGCGATCGTCGTGAGCGTCAGCTGTTACGGGTCGACGGGTCCCTACGCGGGTCGCGACGGCAACGGGTCGCTGGCCGAGGCGTTCGGTGGCCTCACCCACCTCACGGGTGACGCCGCCGGTCCCCCGATGCTGCCTTCGATCGCGCTCGGCGACACGCTCACCGCGATCGCGGGCATGGTCGGCACGCTGGCCGCGTGCTACCACCGTGACGCGCGGGGTGGGGGCGGGCAGAAGGTCGACGTGAGCATGTTCGAGCCCGTGCTCCAGCTGCTCACCGGCGCGGTGATCGCCTACGAGGACGGTTCGCTGCCGCCGCACCGGACGGGCAGCCGGGTGCCGAACGGTGTGCCGCGCAACGTCTACCGCACCCGCGACGACGCGTGGCTCGTCGTCTCGGGGACCACCGACAACCAGGTCGCACGATTGCTCCCCCTCATCGGCCTCGACACTTCCGAGGGCCGGGCAC
>BTUT01000017.1:0-15715 GCA_045862935.1 Acidimicrobiia bacterium | reverse complement strand
GACGGCGGCGAGTCGTTCGAGGTGCTCGGCCGCGGCCTCCCCGACACGCACGCGTACCACCTCGTGTACCGCCACGCGCTCGACGTCGACGGCGACGGGCAGCGCCTCGCGATGGGCAGCACGACGGGCTCGTGCTGGGTGAGCGAGGACGAAGGCGACTCGTGGTCCCTCGTCAGCTGCGACCTGCCGCCGATCGCCTGCGTCCACTGGACGGGTTGAGGGAGGGCGAAGGCGCTGCCCGCGTGGTGCCGACACTGGCGACGGAGTCGAGGCCGGGACAGAATGGGCCGCCGACCGGGAGGAGCCGCATTGCCCGAGCTCGTGGGCTTCTCGCACATCGACCTCACGGTCACCGACTGCGAGCGGTCGGCGGCGTGGTGGCAGGAGGTGCTCGGCTTCCGCTTCCTGACGCGGACCGAGGAGGCGACGTTCACGGCGTACGCCCTGATCCACCCGTGCGGCCTCGTCGTCGACGTCCTGACCCACACGGACACCCGCAACGAACGGTTCGACGAGCGTCGCGTGGGGCTCGATCACTTCTCGATGCAGGTGGCCGACCGCGATGCGCTCGCACAGTGGGCAGATCATCTCGATCGAGTGGGCGTCGCGCACTCGGGGATCATCGAAGCAGCTTGGGGTCCGACGTTGGTCTTCCGTGATCCGGACAACATCCAGCTCGAGCTGTTCGTGCATCCCGCTCCCGAGGACATCGCCCGGCGTCTCGCCGGGACCTGATGGAGCGGGAGGGAGGAATCGTGCCGGCGCCCGAATCGGTGGTCCGCGAGCTCCTCGCACTGTGAGGCAAGCCCGATCCGGCCGCGCTCGCGAGGCTCTTCGCCGACGACGCGGTGTGGGTGGACGGTCCGAACGGCGAGCACCACGGCGCGAGAGCCGTGGTCGACGAGCTCGTTCGGCAGCTCTCGATCTTTCCCGGGCAGTGGATCGAGGTCGACACCTTGGTCGCGGACGGCCCCACGGTGATGGTCGAGTGGCACGGCGGGTTCCCAGCCAGAGGCACCATGATCCGGACCAAGGTCATGGCCGTCTTCGAGGTCGGCGCGAACGGTCGGATCCAGCAGATGCGCGAGAGCTTCGACATGGGATCGCTGGTACGCCAGCTCGAGGCGGCGGGGGTTGCCCTCGCCTGAACACCGCGGTCGAAGGCGAGGAGCACCGACCCCGATCGCATCGCGACGCAGCCGATCATGGAGTCGACGAGTCCCCTCGGCACACGAGCGCTCCGAACCGCACGTGATGCCGGAGCCTGCGGCCCGATCGGCGACCCACGAAGCGCTCGACCAGCCGATCGCCTTCGACGAGGTTCGTGCGGACCCGCTCCAGGATGCACTGACCAGTGGTGCACAGCACCACTCCGGCGTTTCGCCGGCCGTCGAGCGCAACCCATCAGGCCGTGGACGGGCCCTTCGTACCCGGGATAGCGTCCCGCCCGGGCGGGTCGAGTCGCGATGCCGCTGAGCCGAAGGGGGCCAGATGTCTGTTCGATCGAGCCGTGGATCCGCGCTCGCACTCACCGGAGTGCTCTTCGTGGTCCTCCTCGTGATCGGGTTCGTGATCGGCGGCGAGTCGCCCGACAGCGACGCGCCGAGGCGCGAAGTCGTCGAGTACTGGGCCGACCACGACGACCAGAACACGATCGGCAGCGCGATCGAGGCGGCGGCCGCCGTGGCGCTGCTGTTCTTCTCGGCGACGTTGTACCGGAGCACGAAGTCGTGGGGCGACGACGGAACCCTCCCCGCGGCCGCCTTCGCGGGCGGCATCGTGGCCGCGGCCGGTGTCGGGGTCGACGCCGCGATCCGCTTCACGGCTGCGGATGTCGCAGACAAGATCGATCCCGCCACCCTCCAGACCCTCAGCATCATGTGGGCGGACTTCTTCTTCCCCATGGTGGTCGGCCTCGCGACGCTGATCCTGGCGACGAGCATCCTCGGATGGCGATCCCGCGCGCTGCCGGTGTGGCTCGCGGTGGTCGGCATCCTGCTCACCATCGCGTTCTTCACGCCGGTCGGGTTCGCTGCATTCCTGCTCAGCGCGGTGTGGATCATCGTCCTCAGCGTGCTGCTGTGGCGTCGCGGAGCGCGCGCCGGCGACGAAGCCCCGACCGTCGCCGCGTCCTGATCCCGGCACCGGCGCGCCGCCGGTGCGGGACCGACCGGGAAGTCCACTACCGTCGGAGCGGACCGACCGGAGGTGAACACGTTGCGAACCAGGTACCGCGACGCGGTGCACATCTCCACCGACTCCCATGTCACGGAGCCGATCGAGCTGTACGCCGAGCGGGTGGATGCCGAGTACCGCGACCGGGTCCCCCGCATCGAGGATGTCGCCGGGTGGCGCACGCTGTACGCGGAGGGCCTCGACCCCCGCAAGCTCATGACCGCGGACGAGCTCGAGCTCGCCGTCGTGGGCGGGACCGACATCGCCACCCGCATCGCCGACCAGGAGCGCGACGGTGTGAGCGCCGAGGTGATCTTCCCCACCTTCGCGCTCCAGGCGTGCTTCGCACCGGACGATCCCGGCCTGCAGCTCGCGCTCTGCCGCGCGTACAACGACTGGGCGTGGGACGCGTTCGCCACCCACCCCCGGATGCTCGCGGTGGCGGTCGTGCCCCTGCTCGAGATCGACGCCGGCATCGCCGAGGCGAAGCGGTGCGCGTCGCGTGGGTTCCGCGCGCTCCAGCTCCCCGCGCGGGTGGACGGGCGCCCGTACAACGAAGCCGAGTACGACCGCTTCTGGGCGGTCGCGCAGGACCTCGGCCTCCCGCTCACCTTCCACTCCGGCACCGGCTACGAGCCCCGCATCGTGCGCGGGCCCGGCGGCGCCGTCATCAACTACATCCTCGGCGCGCAGCTCGACGGACCGATGGTCCTGCTGAGCCTCGCCGCCGGCGGCGCGCTCGACCGCTTCCCCGGCCTGCGGGTCGTCGCGACCGAGACCGGCGCGTCGTGGCTCGCGTGGGTGATGACCCAGGCCGACGCGATCTACGAGGACCACCACCGGTTCGTGCGACCCCGGTTGTCGGTGAAGCCGAGCGAGCTCATCCGCCGTCAGGCCGCCGCGACGTTCATGTTCGATCCCGTCGCGGTGACCAACCGCCACACCACCGGCATCGAGACGCTGATGTGGGGCAACGACTACCCCCACCCCGAGGGCACGTGGCCCACGTCGCAGGACGTGAACGCGAAGCAGTTCGACGGCGTGCCCGACGACGAGGTCGCGGCGATCGTGGGTGCCAACGCGGCCCGGGTCTTCGGCTTCGAGCTCTGACATCTCCTTCGCGGATCGCGACCGGATCCTCGATCGGTGTCTCACCCCCATGTGAGGATGGGGCATGGCCGAACGCCAGTTCGATCACGCAGATCTGCTGAACGATCTCCGCTGCCATACCTCGGAGTGGCTCGAGGAGCGACGGTCGTGGCTGGTGTGCGAGCAGCGCCGGTTGCGGGCCGAGGAGCTCGCGGTGTTGGCGGTGCTCGACGAACGCGGCCGCGTCGACGACACCCACGCAAGCAGGCCACCGCCCGCAAGCTCGCGAAGCAACCCCATCTGGCGAACGCGGCGGCGAAGGGCCGGTTCTCCGAGGAGCAGCTCGACAAGCTGACCGACTTGGCGGGTGACGACCCGGAGGCTGATCGCCGTTGGGCCGAAGAAGGCGCCGACTGGTCACCCGAAGCCCTCGCCGACGAGCTGCGTCGCACCCGCAAGCCCACCATCGAAGACGCCGCCGCCCGGCGCGCAGCGCGCGAGCTGCGGTTCTGGTGGCGCGAAGGCCGCGGGATGCTCGACGGACGGTTCTCGCTCCCCGACGTCGACGGCGCCCTGTTCGAGACGGTCGTCAACCATCTGATCGAAGGCATGAAGCCCGCCAAGGGCCAGCCCTGGGGCACCCGCGAGCACCGCGGTGCCGACGCGCTCGTCGAGCTGTGTCGCGCCTACAGCGCGCGGCGCCGCGACGAGGCCACCTCAGGACCGCGCGTGCACATGATCGTCCAGGTCCCCACCCACGGCCCCGCCACGGTCGCCGGGGTGCCGCTGCCCGATGCGATGGTCGACGCGCTGCGCGCGCAGGCGCGCATCGAGCCGGTCTTGGTCGACGACGTCGGTGATCCCATCACGGTGGGTCGCGTCGAATCGGCACTCTCGGAGAAGACCAAGCGAGTGGTCAAGCAACGCGACGGCAAGTGCCGCTGGCCCGGTTGTGAGCACCGCATCGGTCTCCAGGTCCACCACCTCTGGCCCGCCTCGTGGGGCGGCCGCGACCAGATCTCCAACCTCGCCACGGTCTGCGCCGCCCACCACGCCCAGCTCGCGCCCCAAGGGCGGTTGCTCCTGCTCGGAAACCCGAACAACCCTGCCGGACTCTCCCTGATCGACCGCGATGATCTCCCCGCCCTCGCCCATCTCGCCGCACACCCGGCGCGAGCCGGACCCGAAGCCGCCTGAGCGCTTGCGAGTCCCGAGCTTCCCCACCAGCTCCTTGACAGATCGCGACCGCCGGGTACGCGACCGGATGCGCCGACCCGCTCAGGCTTCGCCGGCGTCCTCGACGCGGCGTGCTCGGCGGTCCTTCCGGTGCGCGAGCAGCATCGGCACGGTGATCAGCAGCACCGGCACGATCACGACGATCACAAACGCCACCTGCTGTTGCATCGCACCGACCACGCTCACCCCACCCACGCTACCGACCCCCGAGATGCGTCCCACAGCCGCGCATGCGTGCTCTGGGGACGCACGTCGACCGGGTGCATCGGATCGGCCCGGAACCTCCGGGTGCATCGGATCGGCCCGGAACCGCCGGGTGCATCGGATCAGCCCGGAGTGGCCGGGTGCATCGGATCAGCCCGGAGTGGCCGGCGACGGAACCGTCCGCGGGTGCCGTCAGCCGGTGGTCGCCGGCGCGAGGCGGGCCATGAGGCCGTCGTAGCGCTGGTGGCGGAACGGCCAGAGCCACTCCCCGGGCACGGTGCCGACGATCGCGCCGGTCTGGGTCTGGTGGTTCTCCGTGAAGGTCATGCCCACCACCGACCGCACGGGGAAGTCCACGAGCGGATCGACCGGGGACTCGCGCAACGTGATCGTCCCGTCGACGCGCTCGACGAGGCGATCCTCCTGGGTGCGGCGCACGTGCACCAGCGACGGGTCGTGGTCGAAGCCGCCACCCTGCGGGTCGAGCAGGAACTTGTAGTAGAACGCGAATCGCTCGGCGACCGGGCCCGGGTCGACGACCTCGACCACCGATCCCCGGATCTCCACGAGGTCGACGCCCGCGCGCTGCATCACGCCCACGATCTCGGCCCCTTCACCACGGCCTCGCCGCTCGAGTGAGACGCGCCCGATCTTCTTCGGCTCGCCGAACGTCTCGCGACCTCCGGTCACCGCGGCCTCGGTGCTCATCAGCATCAAGAGGTCGTAGTAGCCGTGGACCTCACCGTGCCGGCAGGCCACCGAGAACGTCCCGGCTTCGAGCGGTTGGACCATGTCGGGCATGTCGACGCGGGCCAGGTTCACGCGCACGATCGGGTCGGTGGGCTCGAGGGGCTGCGGGAGCACCGCGGCGACCACCTCGGGATCGGTCTCGTAGAAGGCGACCAGGTTGTTCGACCACATCTTCGGTCCGTCGGGTCCGAGGTCGACGGGCTCGGGCTCGTGCTCGAGCGCCCCGTAGCGGTTCACGGCATCACTCCCTCCTGCGACCGCGCTGCGGTCGCACGCAGTGGGCTCGGCTCAGAAGACGCGCGTCGTCTTGGCCCCGATCGGGATCGGCTCGACCCGCGTGATCCACGGGCGACCCGCGTCGCGGAGGTCGCTCCACCGCTCCCGGGCGTCCGCGGCCTCCGGTGAGTCCTGCCCGAGATCCGACGGCGTCGGCCCGATGCGATCGGCGAGCGGCCGCAGCGCGGCGACGTCGAACTCGTAGAACTCCGCGGCGGCGAGGCCGAGCATGCGCGCGGTCTCGTCGACGGGGATGTCCCAGAACGCGCTGCGGAGGAACTCGGCGGTGTGCGGCCACGTGCCCTCGGGGTGGGGGAAGTCGTTGCCCCACATGATGTTGTCGACGCCGATCTCGTAGCGGCGGAACAGGTCGCGCCGGCGCGTGTTCGCCGCGCCGATGCCGCAGTTGCGGTCGAAGTACGCGCTCGGCCGCATCGTCAGGTCACCCACTGCGTCGCGTGCGAGCTTCGCGGTGCCGTGGTCGCCGTCGTAGACCATGTCCATCAGCCACAGGAGATCGGCGGCCCAGTACGCGCCGCACTCGGTGACGGCGAAGCGCAGGCCGGGGTACCGCTCGAACACGCCCGAGAACATCATGAAGTGGATGGGCCGCGCCGCCCAGAACCGCACCTCGGTGGTGTACATGCCCACGAAGCCCGGGCCCATGCCGTAGGCGTCACGGTCGGCGGCACCCGAGTGGGTGTGGATCGGCATGTGCAGCTCCTCGCACACGGACCACACCGGGTCGTAGCGCCGGTCGTGGTACGGCGGGTTGTCGCCCCACATCGACGCGATCATGATCCCGCCTCGCAGCCCCGACCCGTGGGCCCGGCGGATCTCGGCCACGGCCGCGTCGACGTCGTGGTGGATGGGCACGAGCGCGATCCCGCGCCGGCGCTCCGGGCTGTCGTTGCACAGCTCGGCCAACCAGCGGTTGTGGGCACGCGCGCCCGCCAGCAACAGCTCGGGGTCGGTCTGCGAGCTCATGCCCAACCCCGCGCCGAACGGCGCGGACGCGCCGCCGAGCACCGCGTCGGCGTCGGGGAAGATCACCTCGCCGACCACGCCGTCGGCATCGAGCTCCTTGTCACGGCGCTCCGCGTCCCAACCGCCTCGCAGGCCCTCCTCGTTCTCGGAGAACCACTCCTCCTCGAACTCCTTGTTGCCCATGATGTTGAACTGCAACCGGGCTGCCTCGCGCTGCGCCAGGAACTCGTCGAGCGCGTCGTGGTACTTCGCTTCCAGGTACGGGCGGTACTCCTCGTTGGGGAGACCGGCGTGGCAGTCCGACGAGATGATCATGTAGCGCTCGGACACGGTCGACTCCTCAGCTCTTCGGGACGTTCCACGGGGATGGGGCGATGAGGTACTCGGGTTCGAGGGCGTCGCGCATCGACGCCGCGCGCGCGTCGACGCTGGCCCGCGAGCGGTCGCTCGGCAGGTAGATCCAGAAGCGGTCGGCGCGGATGCCTTCGAGCGCGATGTCGGCCACCTCTTCGAGCGGGGCGAACACCAGCTCCTGGCCGTGCTTCGTGAGCTGCTCCACGAACGGCGTGAGCGCGTCGCGTCCCTCGACCGGCGCCTGCCCTGGCCGCGCGTACCGATCCGGGCGGTTGCGGCCCGGCCGCCAGATCCCGGTGTCGAGCGCACCCGGGGTACGGGTGGAGGGCAGCATGAGCGACGCCTGCACGGGCGAGCCCATCGCGCGCAGCTGACCCCAGAGGCACTCGGTGATCGTGGTGACCGCCGACTTCGTGGTCGCGTACACCGCGCTGTTCGACAGCGGTGCGAACGTGCCGTTCGACGACGACGTGTTCACCACGTGCCCCTCACCCTGGGCGAGGAGCACCGGCACGAACACGTTGATCCCGTGGATGACGCCGAGCACGTTCACGTCGAGGGCCCAGCGCCAGTCGTTGACGTGGTGCTCCCAGAGCGCTCCGTCGGATCCCGACGGGATGCCCGCGTTGTTGCAGACGAGGTGGGCGGTCCCGAACGCATCGAGCGTCGCGGCGCGCAACGCCTCGACGGATTCGAGGAGCGATACGTCGGTGGGCACGCCGATCACCGCGTCGCCGTACCTCGCCGAGAGCTCGTCGACCGTGCGCGTCAGCAGCGACTCGTCGATGTCCGCGAGCACCACGCGCATGCCCTCGGCGAGGAGCCGCTCGCCCAGCGCGCGGCCGATCCCGCCGCCTCCCCCGGTCACGACCGCGACCTTCCCCCCGAGGTCTCTCACGGGGCTACCGTAACGAGAGGCCCCCGGGGACGCAATCGAGAGAGGGCGCCATGACCCGTCGCTACACCGTGATCTCGGCCGACTGCCACGCGGGTGCGGCGCTCGGGGACTACCGACCGTTCCTCGAGGCGCGCTGGCTCGACGAGTACGACGCGTGGGCCGCCTCGTACGTCAGCCCCTACGGCGATCTCGTGAGGCCCGACGCCGACCGCAACTGGGACAGCACCCGCCGTACGCGCGAGCTCGAAGCCGACGGCGTGGTGGCCGAGGTGCTCTACCCCAACACGATCCCACCGTTCTTCCCGAGGACCGGGCTCACGTCGCTCACACCGTCGCGCGCGGGCTACGAGCGCCGTCTCGCCGGCCTGCGCGCGCACAACCGCTGGCTGGCCGCCTGGTGCGACGAGCTCCCCGGCCGGCGCGCCGGCATCGGGCAGATCCTGCTCAACGACGTCGACGACGCGGTGGCCGACATCCACTGGATCGCTGACCACGGCCTGCGTGGCGGGGTGCTGCTCCCGGGCATCCCGCCCGACGCCGGCATCCCGCCGATGCACGCCCCGGTCTACGACCCGGTGTGGCGCGCGTGCGAAGCGCGCGCCGTGGTGGTGAACGCCCACACGGGCAGCCACGCCCCCAACTACGGAGAGCATCCTGCGTCGCTGTCGATGTGGCTCATGGAGACGTCCTGGTTCTCGCACCGTCCCCTGTGGACCTTCATCATGAGCGGCATCTTCGACCGGTACCCGGCGCTGCGCCTCGTACTCGCCGAGCAGGGCAGCAACTGGATCCGCCAGGCGCTCGCGACCATGGACGGCTTCTACCCCCAGATCGCGAGTGGCAACATCGGCGAGCTCCGGTTCGTGGAGCCCCAGCTGCTCCAGCGGATGCCGAGTGAGTACTGGGAGTCGAACTGCGCGGTGGCCGCGAGCTTCCTGCACCGCGACGACTGCCTGCGCCGTGATCGGATCGGCGTGCCCCAGATCATGTGGGGCAGCGACTACCCGCACCTCGAGGGCACCGCGCCGTTCTCGAAGGAGGCCATCGCGCTCACCTTCGCCGGCGTCCCCGAGGTGGAGGTCGCCGCGATGCTCGGGGGCAATGCCGCCCGGATCTACGGGTTCGACCTCGACACGCTCGCACCGCTCGCCGCGCAGGTCGGACCCGAGGTCGACGCCGTGGCCGCGGGCCTCGATCGGGTCCCCGACGGCGCGCAGAGCCTCGCGTTCCGCCCGTCGGTGGTGCGCAACGTCTGACCCGACTCCCGGCGTGCGCGGCGCGCGCAAACCACGCGCGCCGACCTACGCCGGACCGGGATCGGGCGGCGGCGCCTCGACGGCGGCCACCCCCCCGTCGGGCACCGGCTTCACCATCTCGGCGAGACCGCCGACCAGACCGAACAGCCCGCCCGACTCCGTGGGCAGGAAGATCTTCGTGGCGCGTCCGTCGGCCACCGCCCGCAAGGCCTCCAGGTACTTGATCGCGAGGAGGTCCGGAGTGGGATCGCCGTCGTGGATGGCGCCGAACACCGACCGCGTGGCACCGGCCTGACCCTCGGCCTCGGTGAGCAGCCGGTAGCGCTCGGCGTCGGCCAGGCGCTCCACGGCCTGCGCGTCGCCCTCGGCCTGGAGGATCACCGACTGCTTCTGACCCTCGGCGGCGAGGATCGCGGCCTGCTTCTCACCCTCGGCCCGCGTGATGGCCGCCTCCCGGACCCCCGACGCCTCGGTGACCACGGCGCGGCGCGTCCGCTCGGCCTTCATCTGGTGGTGCATCGAGTCGACCACGTCGGGGGGCGGATCGATCCGCTGGATCTCCACCCGCACGACACGCACGCCCCACTTGTCGGTGGCGTCGTCGAGGATCTCGCGCAGCCGCTCGTTGATGAGGTCGCGCGAGGTGAGCGCGTCGTCGAGCTGCATGTCGCCGACCACGTTGCGGAGGTTGGTCTGGGCGAGCTTCGTGACCGCGGTCGCGAAGTTCGCGACGTTGTAGACCGAGCGCTGCGCGTCGGTGGTCTCGTGGAACACGACCGCGTCCACCGAGACGACGACGTTGTCGGACGTGATCACCTCCTGGGGCGGTACGTCCACCACCTGCTCACGCATGTCGACCTTGGTCATCCGGTCGATGAACGGGAGCACGAGTCGCAGACCCGGATCGGCGGTCGCGCGGTAGCGCCCGAGCCGCTCGATCACGCCGCGCTCGAACGGCCGCACGATGTTGATCGCGGCGGCCGCGATCGCGAACAGCGCGAGCGCGACGACCGCGAGGACGATGATCCCGGCGATCACGGTTGCGGCTCCTCCTGATCGTCTCCGGCGCCGACGCCGGAGCCATCGGCGACGCGCACGACGAGTCGGGTTCCGTCGACGCCGACGACGACGATCTCGGTCCCGACGTCGACCGCGACGCCCCCCTCGCACTCTGCCCGCCACTCCTCACGCTGGATGCGGACGATCCCCGTCTCGTGCGGACCCGCAGGGATCGCGGTGAGGACCACGCCACGCTGGTCGCGCATCCGGGTGGCGCCGACCGGCCCCCCGCCCTCCGCCCGGTTCATCCGCCGCCCGATCGGGACGAGCACCGCGAGCGCGACCACGGTGCCGCCGATGAAGCACAGCCAGCCCACCAGCACCGATGCGCCCAGGAACGAGACCAGCGCAGCGAGCGCCGCGCCGACGGCGAACGAGATCACGAAGAAGGTCCCGGGAACCGCGAGCTCGCCGAGCGCGAGCAGCACGGCCGCGACCAGCCAGATCCACTGCCACGTCTCGGAGCTGTCGAGATCCACCGCTCCCCGCCTCTCCGCTGCGCTCGGCCGGTCGAGCGGTCGGCCGCTCAGTCCCAGAGCCCCTCACGATAGGGCCCGGCGATGTGCCCACCGTCGATCACGAACTGCGCGCCCGTGCAGTACGACGACTCGTCGGACGCGAGGAAGAGCGCGAGGTTGGCCACCTCCTCCGGGGTGCCCATGCGGGGGATCGGCTGGTGCGCCATCAAGCGGTCGATCCGGGTCCGCACCTCGGGCGGCGCGTGCTCCACCATCGGCGACGCGATCACCCCCGGGTGGATCGAGTTGACCCGGATCCCGAACCGGCCGAGCTCGAGAGCGCCCGAGCGGGTGAGGCCGGTGACCCCGAACTTGCTCGCGGTGTAGCTCGCCATCCCGGCGACCCCGACGAGCCCGTCGATCGAGGAGATGTTCACGATCGAGCCCCCGCCCGCGTCGCGCATCGCCGCCACGACGGCGCGCATCCCGAGGTAGACCCCGTGGAGGTTGACGTCGATCGTGCGATAGTGCTCGTCGAGCGGCGTCTCGTCGAGAACCTTCGGTGGGATGCCGATGCCGGCGTTGTTCACGAGCACATCGAGCCGGCCGAACGCAGCCCGCGCGACCGCAACCGCGGCGTCCCACTCCACTGGGTCCGTCACGTCGAGCGGCGCGAACGTGGCCACCTCGCCCAACCCGTCGACGACCGCGCGCGCCGCATCGTGCTGGACGTCGGTCACCACCACCCGCGCCCCCTCCTCGACGAAGCGGCGCGCCTCGGCCTCACCCTGGCCCTGCGCGGCGCCGGTGACGAGCGCGACCTTGCCCGAAAGGCGGTCGCCCACGGTCACGCCTTCCGGCGGTGGATCAGGTTGAAGCGCTCCGTGACCACCGGCTCCCCGGAGCCGGCGTCGCGCCACACGGTCTCGATGACGATGAACGTCATGATCGAGCCCTTCGACTCCTTCTCGTAGACATCCTCGACCCGACCCTCTCCGTCGAGCACGTCGCCGTCCACGATCGGCCGGTGGTACACGAACTCCTGCTCGCCGTGGAGCACGAGGCCACCGCCGCGCATCAGGTTGCCCATGAGCTCGAACATCGGGTTCGTCCCGCCGGTCGGGTCGGGTGGCTGCTCCTCGGCGCGGGCGCCCATGTGCGTCATCACGAACGAGAAGGTGGGAGGCGCGGGGACTCCCGCGAAGCCCGCGGCCCTGGCCGCCCCCGCGTCGTGGTAGACGGGGTTCTCGTCCTCGAGTGCCGACGCGAAGAACTCGATCGGTCCGCGCTCCACGCGCACGCGCCGCGCGCTCGTCGGCTTCCCGATGATGCTCGTGTCGACCGCCACGTGCGCCTCCCGGCGCGCTGGTGCGCGCTCCGTGTGCCCTCCGCGCACCCGCTGTGCACCCACCGCGCACGCTTCGGCGCCCATTTGACCCGGCGTCCGGACGCCGAGGTACCTTGCCGCCCACGTCGGCGACGACGGTTCGCAGTCTCTTTCCGAAGGGAACGATCGCGCAAATGGGCATGCTCGACGGCAAGGTCGCCATCGTCACCGGGGCGGGCCGCGGCGTGGGCCGCGGCGAGGCCATCATGCTCGCCGACCACGGTGCGAAGGTGGTCGTGAACGACCTGGGTGCATCCGTGGTGGGCGAAGGCGCCGACCTCAGCCCCGCTCAGGAGGTCGTCGAGGTCATCGAGCGCCGCGGCGGGGAGGCCGTGGTCAACGGCGACGACGTCGGCGACTTCGAGGGTGCCCGGAACATCGTCGCGTCGGCGATCGACGCCTTCGGTCGCCTCGACGTCCTCGTGAACAACGCGGGGATCCTGCGGGACCGGATGATCTTCTCGATGACCGAGGACGAGTTCGACTCGGTGATCCGCGTGCACCTCAAGGGCACGTGGAACACGATGCACCACGCGTCCGTCTACTGGCGCAACGAGTCGAAGGAGGGTCGCCAACCGCGGGCATCGATCGTGAACACCGTGTCGAGCGCGGGCCTCCAGGGTCAGGCCAGCCAGTCGAACTACGGCGCGGCCAAGGCCGGCATCGCCGCGATGACCATCATCGCCAGCCTCGAGCTGGTGCGCTACGGCGTGCGGGCCAACTGCATCGGACCCGGCGGGTTCACCCGCATGGTCGGCGTCGCGATGGCCGACGCGCCGGTGAGGAACCCCGAGGAGTACGAGTCGTTCGAGGGCATGAACCCCGGCAACTCGGCACCGGGCGTGGTGTGGCTCGCGTCCGACGACTCGATCCCCGTCACCGGTCAGGTGCTGCGCGTGGTCGGCAACAGCCTGGCGGTGTACCGGCCCTGGGATCTCGGCGAGCAATTCCACGCGAAGGACAAGGACGGGAACCCTGCGCAGTGGGACCCGGCGGACATCGGCCCGACGCTCCACAAGTACGTCTTCAACACCGTCAACCCGGGGATCGCCCGCATCCAGCGCGGCTGACGCCCGCACCGGGCACCGCGGGCTCGAGGGGAGCACCATGACAACGCGCGACTACGAGACCGTGACCTACGAGGAGCGCGACGGCGTCGCGTGGGTCACGCTGAACCGACCCGAGCGCCACAACGCGTTCAACTCGCTGATGCAGCGCGAGCTGCGCGACGTCTGGCGCAGCATGCGCTTCGACGAGGACGTGCGCGTCGCGGTGCTCACCGGCGCGGGCGACAAGGCGTTCTGCACCGGGATCGACCGCATGGAGCAGATGGGCGGCGACACGAACGAGAGCACCGACTTCACCGTCGTCGGCTCGCACGGCGGAACGCCGTTCCACTTCAACGACCCCGGCGACAACCTCGGCCCCAAGAGCTGCGGCCTCTGGAAGCCGGTCATCGCGGCCGTGAACGGCATGGCCTGTGGCGGCGCCTTCTACATGCTCGGCGAGGTGGAGTTCATCATCGCGGCCGAGCACGCGACGTTCTTCGACCCGCACGTCACGTACGGGATGACCGCGTCGTTCGAGCCCATCCACATGTCCGGGATCACCCCGTTCTGCGAGATCATGCGCGTGTCGCTCATGGGCAACTACGAGCGCCTCACCGCCCAGCGCGCGTACCAGATCGGCATGGTGTCCGAGGTGGTGCCGGGCGAGGACCTGCTCGACGCCGCCGGGTTCTGCGCCAACGCCATCGCCGCGCAACCCAAGCTCGCGATCGAGGGCACGGTGCGCGCGCTCTGGGGAGCTCGCGAGTTCGGCAGCCGGCACGCCGTGAGCCTCGGCTACGCCTACGTGAGCATGGGCACCAACCCGGACTCGCTCGCCGAGGGCCAGCGGCTCTTCGAGTCGGGGACGCGGATCGAGTGGAGGGCCCGCTGAGCGCGCCCCGCGGACGCGGCGCGAACCGCGTCGCGATCGTCGGCGCCGCGCTGTCCGACTGCGGCCGCGTCGATGACAAGACCGCCTTCGAGCTCCACTACCAGGCCGCGAGCCGCGCCATTGCCGACGCGGGCCTCACGAAGGACGACGTCGACGGCTTCGGCTCGTGCGGCACCGGCATGCTCGCACCCGTCGAGGTCGCGGAGTACTGCGGGCTGCGGCCGACCTGGGTTGACGGCACCGGCGTCGGCGGCTCCGCGTGGGAGTTCATGGTCGAGCACGCGACGGCCGCGATCCAGGCCGGCCACGTCGAGACGGTGGTCCTCGCCTACGGGTCCACGACCCGCGCCGACCTCGAGCGCCGCCGGCGGAGTGCGAACATCGCCTTCGCCGCCCGAGGTCCGTACCAGTTCGACGGACCGTTCGGGCACTCCCTGATCTCGAAGTACGCGATGGCGACGCGCCGCCACATGATCGAGTTCGGCACGACGATCGAGCAGCTGGCCGAGATCGCCGTCAGCGCGCGGTACAACGCACAGCACAACCCCGAGGCGTACTACCGCGACCCCATCACGATCGACGACGTCCAGCAGAGCCGCATGATCGCCGATCCGTTCACGAAGCTGCACTGCTGCATCCGCTCCGACGGCGGCGGCGCGGTCGTGCTCACGTCGGAGGAGCGGGCGCGTGACCTCCCCAAGCCACCGGTGCTCGTGCTGGGAACCGGCGAGGCCGTGTCGCACACGACGATGAGCGAGTGGTCCGACGTGACGGAGTCTCCCGCCTACCGGTCGGGGCGCAAGGCGTTCGCGATGGCCGGGGTCACCCCGGCCGACATCGACAACTGCCAGCTCTACGACGCGTTCACCGGCGGCGTGATGCTCACGCTCGAGGCGCTCGGGTTCTGCGCCAAGGGAGAGGGCGGGCCGTTCGTGGCCGACGGCAAGCTCCGGCTCGGAGGCGCGCTGCCGACCAACACCGACGGCGGCGGTCTGTCGGCCTGCCATCCGGGGATGCGGGGGATGTTCCTGCTCGTCGAAGCGGTCCGCCAGCTCCGCGGTGAAGCCCACGGTCGCCAGGTGCCCGACGCGAAGCTGTCGTGCGTGAACGGGACGGGCGGGTGGTTCACCAGCGCGAGCACGGTCATCCTGGGACGCGAGTAGCGGTCATCCGCAGGGCGGGTCGGCTCCGGAGACCGGACGTGAGCCCCACCCCTCCGGGTACCCGTCCCTCCCCCACCGCACCCGCGAAGCCCGGTCCCACCCGGCCGGCTGCCACCCGGCCCGGACCCTGGCGCCGGGACGCACGCTTCTGGGCGGTCGAGCTCATCCCGCAGTACCTCCTCGGCGTCGCCACCCTGGTGTTCGCGGCGACGAAGTGGAACGCCGTGCGCTCGGCGGCCGAGTCGATGCAGGCCGTCGCCCTCAACACCGCTGTCGCGCTGGGTTGGCTCGTGCTCTCGCTCGTGGTGATGCCGCTGGTCGTGCGCAAGCAGTCGGTGAGGGTGGTGATCCTCACGGTCGCGGCCGCAGTCCTCGCGTGGGTGCTGTTCGCGAACGCCTATCGTGACCAGACCGTCGTCGAGACGCTGAAGGGACTCGACGCGCCGACGGCCACGACACCGCGAGGATCCATTCCGGCGGGA